>WGLZ01000102.1 GCA_016471375.1 Cyanobacteria bacterium RI_101 | reverse complement strand
GGTAAAACGGATGTTTAAATCAGGGTTGTTGTCATTGGGATTAATGGTTAAACTACCTGCCGGAGCTTCCCCTTGAGTCTCCGCAAAGATGCCCAACTGGCCGCTAATATCCAAATTGGAAGCGTTGAGAGTGATGCTACCACCGCCAGTGGTATTGGTAGAAGTTGGGGTAATGGTGGCGCTGAGTTGCGCATTAGTGCCAATTAATAGGCGATCACTGGTGATTGTAATGTTGCCTGGACTCCCTTCGCTAGTGGTTTCAACAGAAGCTTTTGCGCCGTCATTAATGATGAATTGAGGCGTTGTAACAGTTACATTACCCGCATTACCGCTCCCTTCTGTTTTTGCTTGTAGGCTAGAATTACTTCCTCGCAATTCTACAGATTCTGAACTTTTGATAATTAAATTACCACCTTGTCCAGAACTGGTTGTGCTGGCGGAGATAACCGCTCCATTCTCTACAAAGAGGTTTTGAGTTTGAAGCGTTAGGTTATTACTATTACCTTGACCTTCAGTCTGTGTCAATATACCAGTCCCTATTCCGCTCAGGCGAATAGAATCAGCGGAAACAAAAACAGTGCCCGAGTCTCCCTCGCTAAATGTTCCTGCCGTGACTTGCGCTCCTTTTTCGATAGCTAGGTTACCAGTAATAAGAGTTAAATTACCACCAGTTCCACTATCTTGAGTTCGGGAGGTTATTGAAGTTGTTATCTCTCCAGTTCCACTGACTGAAATAGCGTTAGAAGCATTAATATGTATATTTCCCGCTTTTCCTGAGCCAGAAGTCTCACTATCAATAATACCCCGATTTTGTATGGTAAGCGTCTGGGTAATAATGCTAATATTTCCGGCTGCATTAGAGGTAAATGTCTGAGAAAAAATCCCGCTAGAACTTTCATTACCAATAATGTCAATACCTTGATTTGCATTAACAGTAATGTCACCTGCTACACCATTACCAGATGTTGCTGTTGAGATAAATCCTCCATCTTGGAGATTTAAACGATTTGTATTAAAGATTAAATTTCCGGCATTTCCAAAGGCTTCTTCGTTAACTTGAGCAAAAATGCCAGCATTATTTAGTTGTAGAGAGTCCTTAACATTAAGTGTTACATCGCCAGAGTCTCCTTGACCAAAAGTGCTAGCAGAGATAACCCCACCCTCCTTAAGCAGTAAAGAGCCAGTTTCTACTTGAATGCCGCCGCTATTGCCTATGCCTGTGCTATTTACTCGACTAGCCATCAAGCTGTTTTCTGTAATAGTCACTGTATCGTATGCAGTAATGTCAATCAAGCCAGAATTTCCCTGACCAAAGGTGCTGGCCTCAATTTCTCCCCCCTGCTCTAGCAACAGGGAGTCGGCTTCTAGAATTATCCCACCGCTATCTCCAACAGCACCTTGTAAAACAGCACTCCCTAGAATACTATTTTCTCCAGTAATAGTGACGGATTCTGTTGCTTTAATGACAACGGCTCCGGCATCTCCTTCCCCCAATGTGCTGGTATTAATATTTCCTCCCCACTCTAACAACAGAGCGCCGGTTTCCAAAGTAATCCCCCCGCTATTCCCTACTCCTGTTTCTCCTACTTCACTTGCCACATTGCTACCAAAACCCTGACTATCCTCCCCAGTGATAGTGACGGATTCTGATGTCTTAATCACAACGGCGCCGGAATTTCCTTTCCCAAAGGTATTAGCATTGATATTCCCTCCCTGCTCTAGAAGCAGAGTGCCGGTTTCTAAGGTAATGCCCCCGCTATCTCCTACTCCTGCTTCTCCTACTCCACTTTGCACATTGCTACTATCACCTTGACTGTCTTCCCCATTGATAGCGATAAATTCTGATGTCTTAATCACAACGGCGCCGGAATTTCCTTTCCCAAACGTGCTGGCATCAATACTTCCTCCCTGCTCTAGCAACAGAGTGCTAGTTTCCAAGGTAATTCCACCGCTATTCCCTACTGCGGTATTTCCCACTCCACTTTGGACATTGCTACTATTGCCTTGACTGTCTTCCCCATTGATAGCGATGAGTTCTGATGCCTTAATCACAACGGCGCCAGAATTTCCTTGTCCAAAGGTGCTGGCAGTAATACTTCCGCCCTGCTCTAGTAACAGGGCGCCAGTTTCCAAGGTAATTCCACCGCTATTCCCTACTGCTGTATTTCCTACTCCACTTTTGACATTGCTACTATTGCCTTGACTGTCTTCCCCATTGATAGCGATGAATTCTGATGCCTTAATCACAACGGTGCCGGAATTTCCCTGCCCAAAGGTGCTGGTATTAATATTTCCTCCCTGCTCTAACAACAGAGCACCGGTTTCCAAGGTAATCCCTCCGCTATTCCCTACTCCTGTTTCTCCTACTTCACTTGCCACAATGCTACCAAAACCCTGACTATCCTCCCCAGTGATAGCGATGAATTCTGATGCCTTAATCACAACGGCCCCGGAATTTCCCTGCCCAAAGGTGCTGGTAGAGATAACCCCCCCTTGATCTAATAAAAGAACTCCAGTCGCTAAAATAATACCATCGCTATTTCCCACTCCTGTATTTGCTACTTGGCTTGCCACAAAGCTAGCATTGCCCTGACTAGATTCCCCAGTGATAGTGACGGATTCTGTCGCCTTAATCGCGACGGTGCCGGAATCGCCTTGCCCACTTGTGCTAGCATCAATAGACCCTCCTTGCTCTAATAATAGAGTGCCAGTTTCCAAGGTAATGCCCCCGCTATTCCCTACTCCTGTCTTTCCTACTTGACTTCCCACTGAGCTAGTATCACCCTGACTGGATTCTCCAGTAATCATCACTGATTCTGATACCTTAATCATAACAGAGCCGGCATTTCCTTCTCCCAATGTGCTGGCATCAATAATCCCTCCCTGCTCAAGCAACAAAGCCCCGGTTTCTAGGGTAATCCCTCCGCTATCACCTACTCCTGTCTCTGCTACTCCACTTGTCACCATGCTAGCATTGCCCTGACTAGATTCCCCAGTAATCGTCACTGATTCTGATGCCTTAATCACAACAGAGCCGGCATTTCCTTCTCCCAATGTGCTGGCATCAATAATCCCTCCCTGCTCAAGCAACAGAGCTCCAGTTTCTACAATAATACCTCCACTATTACCCATAGCATCATTTAGTACACTACTTGAAACAGAGCTTCTAATAACCTGATTGGATTCGCCGGTGATAGTGACGGATTCTGCCGCCTTAATCGCAACGGCGCCGGCATTTCCTTCCCCAAAGGTACTGGCATCAATAAACCCTCCCTGCTCTAACAACAGAGTATCAGTTTCTAAGGTAATCCCTCCACTATCTCCTATTCCTGAATTTCCGACTAAGCTTGCCACAGAGCTACGATCACCTTGACTTGATTCCCCGGTAATAGTGACGGATTCTGTCGCCTTAATCGCAACGGCTCCGGAATCTCCTTCCCCAAATGTGCTGGCATCAATAAACCCTCCCTGCTCAAGCAACAAAGTGCCGGTTTCTACAATAACACCTCCACTATTACCCATGGCATTCTCTAGTACACCACTTGAAACAGAGCTACGATCACCTTGACTTGATTCCCCAGTGATAGTGACGGATTCTGTCGCTTTTATCACAAGGGCGCCAGCATTGCCTTGCCCAAAGGTAGTCGCATCAATATTTCCACCATGGGAAAGAAATAAGGTACCAGTTTCTATGGTAATGCCCCCGCTATTTCCCACTCCTGTACTATTAACTTGATTCGTAACAGAACTACTAAATCCTTGACTATCTTTCCCTTGGAGAATCAATCCCTCTACGGTGATAATCGAAATTTTTCCAGAATCACCAACCCCAAGAGTACTGGAATCAATCAACGCCCCGTTATCCAACAACAACGACTGCCCAGTAATCACAATATCTCCCCCATTCCCCACTCCCTCAATATTCACCGAATTAAAAACAAAAGCGCCGTCAATCGTAATTAACCCCGTCCCATTAATTTCAATATCCCCCGCCTGAGCGCCGCTAAACCCTTGTCCCGACTCAATGCCCGCCCGCACCCGAGTCGATTCCCCCACAATATCAATATTGCCCCCCTCCAAAAGAATAGAGCCGCCACCCCCCGCCCGCACATTAATCTCCGCGTCAAAAATACCAATATCCGCCCTCGGTAACAGCGCCGGTAAAATCGGGCGGAATCCCGACTCCAGAGACACCACCCCGGCGCCGCTCACCCCGCCAATATAGACATTGCTCCCCGGCGACAAAATCCGGCCCCCCTCCAAACGCACATTACCCCCAATCAGCGCCAACGACTGACCCGGAGACACCGCCAAATTTCCCGTACCCGGCGCTGGGGGAGATAAAGAAATGGTGTAGGAACCGCTTTCAAAACCAGAGTTATTCCAACCGCTCAAAGGCGCGTTCGCCCCTGGGCCAAAGCCTACAAACTGAAAATTATTAAAATCATATGCAAAAATTTCTCCTCCCTCGCTTAAAGGACTATTCGCAAAACTCGAAATTCCCACATAATAGACCCCCGGCTGGGTAATTTCCGGCAAAGCAGACTGCAACGTCCCTTGACTATCCTCATTAGCGGCTAATCCCAACCCCGACTGGTCAAACAAAAATAAACGAGTATCCACACCGCTCCCCCCCACCGTGGAAGGCGTCACCGACGCCCCCTCCGGCACCGTCACTTGATAGAGATCCACGTCATTAACATCATCCAAACTCCCCGAAATGGAGCTAGGACTACCCACAGTCTGGGCTGAATCCGTCAGCGCCCCCGCGTCCCCCGCCTCAGTCACCGTATTATCTGCCCCAGTCCGCACCACAATATCTCCCGGATTCTCCCGAAACCGCAGACCAATGGGAATATTCACCGTCAACAACGGCGGCGCCGTGGGGTTACTGGCGCTGAACTCAAAACCATTGTCAAAAATAAAACTATCCGCCGTCGTCGCCAAAAATGATCCCCGCACATCTAACCGAGCGTTAGGGCCAAAAACAATGCCATTAGGATTCAAAAAATAGAGATTGGCGTTCCCCAACACCCCCAACGTCCCCAAAATTTGGGAAATATTTCCCCCCGTCACCCGACTAAAAATATTGGCCACCCCCGCCGGATTCGCAAAATAGGCGCCGCGCCCATCGGGAACGCTAAACTCCCCAAAACTATGAAACAAATTACCGCCCCGGACGGCGCCGCCCTCCAACTGGTCGCTAGGCAGTCCATTAATCACCGCCGGAACCACCACCGAACCTTCGGCGCCGAGACTCCCATCCGGCACAATTTGCGCCGGCGCCGCTAGGGGGAAAAGAGCGAGATAAGCGAGGGACAGGGGCAAAGAAAAGGAAGTTTTCATAACGTCAACAGAAAAGTTCAAATAAAACAAACTAGACAGGAGTATGCGAGTTTATGAAATACGGGCTTCGACTACGCTCAGCCCTCAATCTTATTGTTGAATCAAGCGAATGTTCTTATAAGTCCCCCTCCAAAAGATTAGCAATTTTCATCAGTGATTTCAGGGTGTCAATTTTTAAGTCTTCATTACGATGAACTGGAATTGATAAAATGTCCTGAGTGTCAGGGTTTTGATAAATCCAATGGCTACCCGTTACTCTTTTCAATAACCATCCTTTTTTTTCAACAATGCTACAGAGCTTCTTTCCAGAAATAGATTTCATACAGCGATTTCTATATACTGGTCGTCTGGGTGAGATAAATAGGACTCATTGGCGACGGCCAACCATCCCTCAATCGCGTCCTTTAAATTCAAAGTCACCTCCTCCCAAGTCTCGCCTTCGGTCACACAACCGGGGAGCGCCGGGACTTCTGCCCAGTAGCCCCCTTCAACTGCTGGATGGATAATAGCTTTAATGTTCATAATTTATACTCCAGTTAAGTGACATCGAATTTGTTATTCCCCCCCTCCTTGGAGGGGGCTGGGGGGTGGGTTCTACCTGAGCGCCGGGAACGAACCCACGCCCGCAAGCGCCGACTTGCCGCTACTTCGTCTTCTCGACAGTCTTGTAAAAACTCCGATAGACGCTCCTGTAACGCTAAAGCGAACGTCGGACTCTCCTGTGTTTCAGCATAACGTCCATCCTGTAGGTGATAAATTTTTAATACCTTCCCGTTATAGCGCCAAAACTCGGGAATACCCAAACCAGCGTAAAGGTTAAACTTGTTAATATCTGTGTGGGTAATATCTACCTCCACAACTAAGTCTGGCGGCGGATCTTGTTTAAGATTAACGGTCTTATTCCGAACCTTGAGATAATTTTGAATGTAAAAACTACAATCTGGCTCGGCTCCTTTCCGTAACTCTTGCCGGTCTAGAGTGGTGGAACCCATAGTTTTCAGTCTGAGTTCCATTTCTTCGATTAAAACCCGGATAAAAAGATCAAAAAGCCGAGTCGTCCATTCGTGTTCTTCAAAGGGCATGGTAATTTCTAACGTGCCTTCGTCATAACTCAATCGAGACGATCTTTTGTTTCCTAAAGCCTGAAGGATTTGCTGATAGCTCTCCCAGCTCAGGTTGCGGAAAACCACCCTCTGCTCAGGCAAAGGGCGCCGGGGGGGAGAAAGGGGAGGGGTCGCTAACATAGGCGCGGAGGGAGAACAACCAAGCGGCGTCTATAGTATAGCGAATATTTCAACGAGAGACAATAAACTTGTAAGATTTCTTAACTTTCTATTTTACGAGGATGTTAGGGAAGACGCCCTCTGTTAGAAACGTTAGGAACAGGAATGCGATTTTTTAACTGTCCCCCAAGCCTCGGGGAAGGGTTAGGGCAACCGTCGCGCCCCGACCCGG
Source organism: Cyanobacteria bacterium RI_101 (assembly GCA_016471375.1). Lineage (GTDB taxonomy): Bacteria > Cyanobacteriota > Cyanobacteriia > Cyanobacteriales > Microcystaceae > Synechocystis. The sequence goes on along the minus strand of WGLZ01000102.1, from coordinate 22,797 downwards.
CTCGCTGGTTAAGGTTAAACTCCCGCCGTAGAGTTCCGTTAAGCCCTTGGCGATAATCAACCCCAACCCCGATCCCTGTTGTTCGTAAATTTGGCGCTCGAATTGTTGATAAGCGCCGATCTGCGCCAACTGTTGGGAGTCCATGCCCCGGCCTCGATCTCTTAGCTCTAAAGCAATCTCCTGAGCGCCGGGAGTTAGTTCCGCGGTAATAGGCGTTCCGGGAGGGGAGAATTTACAGGCGTTGTCCAGAAGTTCCTCCAGGATTTTTTGGTAGTCTTCCGGCGCCAGAGCCAGCTCTATTTCCTCTATCCCCGGCGCTAGGGTTAAGTGGCCGTCCCCCAGCCGGTCGTAGGCTCCGAGTTTTTCTTGAAAAACTCGCCTTAGCGAAGCAAGAGCGGGACTCCGTTGGGCCCGGCGCTCCTGCCAATACCGACGGCGCTCGGGATCGGCGCCGAGGAGTTCCAATTCGGCGTAAAGCAGGAGGTTATGAACTAAGTGGTTGAGGCGCTGGCCCGATTGCTCAATATCTCTTATGTACTCCAGTACTTCATCCTTGCTTAAGGTATCGTAATAGGAAAGGAGGATTTCGCTCAATCCTAAAATGCCGTTGAGGGGCGTCAGAAATTCGTGGGGGAGCGCCCGGGTAATATTGCGGCGTAGGCGTTGAATTTCTTCGGCGCTGGCGGCTTGGTATTGGGCCCGCTTATCTAAACGGGTTCTGATGGCGGCAAGCAGTTCGTCTAGGCTAAAGGGTTTAGTCAGATAATCATCGGCGCCCAACTCCATGCCCCGGCGCAGATCCCGGCGCTCGGAGCGGGCCGTCAATAAAATCAGGGGAATGGCGGCGGTCTGGGTTTCCGCCCTTAAGCTCTCTAGGACGCCGTAACCGTCCAACTCCGGCATCATCACATCGCAGAGGATCAGATCCGGTAAGGCTTGGCGGGCGAGTTCCACGCCCCTGACCCCATTATCGGCGCTGAGGGTTTCAAAGTCCTCTAGCTCTAGGATGGCTTCGATGTTTTCCCTGACCTCGATTTGGTCTTCAATAATGAGGATTTTCGCCATCTCTGCTCGCCCTTTCCGCTGTTTAATCGCCAAGATCTGCGCCTATGGTATCGCAGAAACTCTTGAATAGTCGCCGAAGGGTGGACAAAATCAAAGGTTATGACTCGTCAAACGGAGTCTAACTTAAAATGTGACGTTTCCGGTTCCCCTCCCTTGGAGGGGTTAGGGGTGGGTTAGCGCTTGGCTTCACGGTTAGAACCCACTCCCCAACCCTCTCCCAAGAGTGGGAGTCCAACTCTGGTTATTCATATAGTCGGCGCCTTAATCTCCCTCCGCCTGGATGGCGGTAATCACCACGGTGTTGATAATATCCTCCACCGTACAGCCCCGGCTGAGGTCGTTCACCGGTTTGCGCAAGCCCTGCAAAATGGGGCCGATGGCGATGGCTTGGGTTTCTCGTTGCACGGCTTTGTAGGTGTTGTTGCCGGTGTTGAGGTCGGGGAAGATAAAGACCGTGGCCTGACCGGCGACGCTGGAGCCGGGGAGCTTTTGAGCGCCGACTTCGGGATCGACGGCGGCGTCGTACTGGATGGGCCCCTCTAGGGATAAATGGGGCGCCCGTTCTTTAGCCAGTTGGGTGGCTTGCCGCACTTTTTCCACATCGGCGCCTTGACCGGAACTGCCGGAGGAATAGGAGAGGAGCGCCACTTTCGGATCAATGCCAAACTGTTGGGCCGTTTCCGCGGAGGTAATGGCGATTTCCGCCAACTGCTCGGCGCTGGGGTCGGGGTTGACGGCGCAGTCTCCATAGACCAGAACCCGGTCGTCGAGGCACATAAAGAAGACGGAAGAGACGAGGCTGAAACCCGGTTTGGTTTTAATGATTTGCAGGGCCGGGCGCACCGTGTGCTGGGTGGTGTTGACGGAGCCGGAGACCATGCCGTCCGCTTCCCCCAAATAGACCATCATGGTGCCGTAATAGGAAATATCCGTCAGGTTATCCCGGGCCGAATCCAGGGTCATGCCCTTGGCTTTGCGCAGGTCGTAGAGGGTCTGGGCATAGCGCTCCAAGTCGGCGCTTTCCGCGGGGTTAATCACCTGGGCCCGGTCTAAATCGAGATTAATCTGCTGTTGATAAAGAATTTGTTGAATTTGCTCTTTTTGTCCTAATAACGTTAAGCGGACGATATCCTGCTCCACCAGCGCCGCCGCGGCCTTGAGAATGCGGGGTTCCTGCCCCTCCGGGAGGACGATATGACGTTTTTTGACCTTGGCGGTTTGCACCAGGTTATAGATGAATAATTTGGGAGTAATCCCCTTGACCACTAAATTTTTCAGGCGCTCTTCCACCTGGGCCGGGTCAATATGGGCTTGCAGAAGTCGAATACTGGCGTTGATTTTTTCTTGATCGTCGGGAGTCAGAGAAGAGTGAATATTTTCGAGTTTGTGAATGGTCTCGTAGGTGTTGGTTTCCACCAGCAAAATGGGAGGGCATTGGGGCAGACCTTCCAGCAGTTTTAAAACCGTCGGGTGGGGGCGATAGTTCGCGGTCAGTAAAATGCCGGCGATGCGGGGGTAGTGGAGGGACTGATGGGCTTGAATGGCGCCGAGGATAATATCGCCCCGGTCGCCGGAGGTAATAATTAAGGTGTCGTTTTCCGTTAGCCATTCCAGGGAGTTGCCCAGGTGCATGGCCATAATGGCGTAGTGACCCACCAGGTTATGGAGAGACTCCTCCCCCGCCAGGACTTCGGCGCCGAGCTTGCGGACAATTTGGGATAAGCGGGGCCAACTGAGGAGAGGTTCGTAGGGAAGAACCGCTAGGAAGAACTTATGACGGTGGTAGTGCTGGCGGAGGGTGGCTTGCACCGATTCCGTCAGTTCCGGTTTGATTTTATTTAAAATGACCCCGATAATCCGACAGGATTGAGCTTCGTAGGCTTGAATCGCTAAATCAATGGGGTGAATAATTTCTTCGAGGGTATTGTCTTCGCCGTTGCCCAACAAGAGAATGGAACAGTTTAAGTGTTTAGCGATGGCGGTGTTGAGATGAAATTCAAAGGCCCGGTCTTCCCCGAGGTAGTCGGAGCCTTCGCAGAGCATAAAATCGCAGTCGGCTTCTAGTTTTTTATACTTGTCGATGACAATATCGTAGATCGTATCGGTTTTGCCCTTGGCCGCTAAATCGGCGCAGTCCTGGTGATAGAGACCAAAAGAATCGTTATAATTTTGCCGCAGTTTAAAATGATCTAGGATTAAATCAATATTCTTGTCCCGTTTCCCCGCCACCGCGTCCTGAATAATGGGGCGAAAATAACCGATGCGACTCGTGCGCTTGAGAACGAGTTCCAGAATGCCCACCGCCACCAGGGATTTGCCGCTCCTGGGTTCCGTCGTGCTGAGATAAACAGAGATCGCCATGTTCCGGCCTCCTACTCGTTACCCCTATGCTAACGGAGTGATATTAAGAGAACTTAAATAACCGGCAAAGTTTGGTTAGAGACTGCTCACAAAGGCGCCGAGGCGAGCCAGGCCGGTTTTAATCGTCTCCAGATCCGTGGCGTAGGAGAGGCGGATACACTGGTCGTCCCCAAAGGCGATGCCCGGAATCACCGCCACCTGTTGGCGCTCTAGCAGAGCGTCGCTAAATTGCAGAGAGGTTAACCCGGTCTTGGAGACGTCCACAAAGACATAAAAAGCGCCGAAGGGCGTCGGACAACTTAAGCCCGGAATTTGGTTAATCCCCTCCGCCATCACGCGTCGGCGCTGGGCGAAGGCCGCCACCATCTCCGTCACGCAGTCCTGGGAGCCTTCCAGCGCCGCCAGGGCGCCGTACTGGGCGAAGGTGCAGACATTGGAGGTGCTGTGACCTTGGATATTGGCGCAGGCTTTGATCAATTCCGGGGAACCCGCCAGGTAGCCCACCCGCCAGCCGGTCATGGAATAGCTCTTGGCGAAGCCGTTGCTAATGATGGTTTTGGCGAAGGCCTGGGGACTAGCGGCGCCGATACTCAGGTGTTGAGCGCCGTCGTAGAGGATTTTTTCGTAAATCTCGTCGGAAACCACCCAGATATCCCGCTCAATCACGACTTCCGCCAGGGCCCGAATTTCCTCGGGGCTGTAAACGGCGCCGGTGGGGTTGGAGGGGGAGTTTAAAACAAAGAGTTTAGTCTTGGGCGTAATGGCTTGGCGCAACTGCTCCGGGGTAACTTTATAATCCGCCTGGGCCGTCGTCGGCACAATCACCGGCGCTCCCTCCGCCAGACGAACCATCTCCGGGTAACTGAGCCAGTAGGGCGCCGGGATAATCACCTCGTCCCCCTGCTCAATCAGCGCCAGCATCAGGTTAAAGAGGGATTGTTTGCCGCCGTTGGTGACCAAAATATTCTGGGCTTCGTAGGGCAGTTGGTTATCCCGCCGGAGTTTGGCCGCGATGGCCGCCCGCAGAGCCGGCTCCCCCGCCGCGGGGCCGTAGCGGGTTTTGCCGTCATCCAAAGCCTGTTTAGCCGCCTGAACAATATGGGGAGGGGTGGGAAAATCCGGCTCCCCCGCCGTAAAACTACAGACGTCGACGCCCTCTTCCCGCATCTTTTTAGCCTTGGCGGTGATTTCGAGGGTGACGGAGGGGACGACCTGACTCAGGCGTTGGGTGAAGTGCATGGATTCGAGGGAGAGATGAACGCGCTTAAACGGTGGGCAAGCGAATTAGAGGGAAAAGGACGGGGGGCGCTCTCGGGCCACGGCTCGCTCCTCCATCGGTAGATAGGCAAGATTATGTTCGCCGACGTAGATCTGGGTGGGTCGGTAAATTTTATTGACCGTCAACTGCTCCTTCCAGTGGGCTAGCCACCCCGCCGCCCGGGCGATGGCGAAGATGGGGGTAAAGAGATCCCGGGGAATGCCCAATTTGCGGTAGAGCAGACCGGAATAAAAATCAACGTTGGCGTAGATTCCCTTACTAGCGCCGAGGCGCTCTTCCACCACCTTTTCCAGTTCCACCGCCACGGCGTAGTACTCGTCCTGGCCCATGGTTTCAAAGAGGCGCTCCGCCAGATTCTGTAAAATAACGGCCCGGGGATCTTTAACCCGGTAAACCCGGTGCCCAAAACCCATAATCTTCTGTTTATTGGCGATACATTCATCCACGTAGGGCCGGACCTGTGCCACTGTGCCGATGGACTCCAGCATTTCCAGCACTTCCTCATTGGCGCCGCCGTGGAGGGGCCCCGCCAGGGTGCCCACCGCCGAGGCTACCACCGCGTAGGGGTCCGTCAAGGTGGAAGCCGTCACCCGGGCCGAAAAGGTGGAGGCGTTCATCGTATGCTCGGCGTGGAGGGTCAGACAAATATCAAAAATCTTCGCCGCCAGGGGCGTCGGTTTCCGCTCCGTCAGCATGTAGAGAAAATTAGCGGCATAGTCCAACTCGTCGTTGGGTTGGATGGGGTCGTTGCCCTTGCGGATCAGGTGGAAGGCCGCCACCATGGTGGGAATTTTCGCCAAGAGGCGCACCACCGCCGCTCGGATGTAGTCCGGGTTGTCCAGCGCCCGACGGGAATAAAAGAGACCCAGCGCCGCCGCGGAGGTTTGCAAGGCGTCCATGGGGTGCCCCGTCTCCGGGAAACATTTCATCATGTCCCGGATATGGAACTTGATGCGGCGGTGGTAGCGAATTTCCGTTTCAAACTCCTCCAACTCCTCCGGGGTGGGCAATTTTCCCCAAATGAGGAGGTAGGCCGTTTCAATAAAACTGCTTTTTTCGGCGAGTTCCTCAATGCGAATCCCCCGATATTCCAAGACGCCCTCCACGCCGTTCACATAACTCACCTGGGACTTGGCGGCGGGCACCCCCGCCAAACCATCTTTAAATTCTTCTGTGTTAGTGCTCATTTAGGGTTGCGAAAATCGAGAGGGAGTCAATCTCTGAGTATACCCTGGGGCAAGGGACGACGGCGCCGAGACAGACCATTGCCTAAGATAGCGGAGCGAGGGAGGGCTAATCTGTTCGTGGCGCACAATTGAAAACGTTGGCAAGGCTTTGAGCCGATCTGGGGGAAAGCCCCTAGCTCTCTCCGCGAATCCTTTTTTGTCAGGGAGGGTCAGTTAAGCGCATCGCTAGGAAATCGCGGATTTTGACGTACAATTTTCCTCAAGTCTGGTCTGAGTCGACATGGAGTCTTTCACCCCTCTTTTTTGGGTGGCCTGCGGCGCCGTTCCCGGGGCCCTCGGACGGTTTTATGTGGGTCAATTCTGCGCTCGGCGCTGGGGAACCCAGTTTCCCTGGGGCACTTTGATCGTCAATCTTTCCGGCTCCTTCGGCATCGGCGCCGCGGACGATTTGCAACGAGTTACGGCGATTGCAGAACAAATGGTCTCCACCTACGGCATGAGTTCTGTTTTAGGCCCCCTAGCCTACAATCAAGCGCCGAGTAACAGCTTTTAAAACGGCGCCGCCGGCGGTCGTCGTCTCTGAAGCGAGGAACTAACCGGCGATTTACTGTCCACGGAAGTCATTGAAGGGGAAACCCTCCAGGCGGCGCTGGCTCTGACCCAGGAAAGTTTGACAAGGTTAGAAAATGAATTATGATTTCCTTTACTCTGAGTGGTTCAAAACTTTAAACGCAATGGCATTCAAATCAATTTTAACGCCCGTTTCTGCTCTCGCCCTGGCCGCTTCCCAGATTCTCGCCAGCGCCCCAGCAAGCCTCGCCGCTATTCCCGCCCTCAACTATACCTGTCCCGGCAAGATTGAAGTCTACGCGCCCAAGGGCGGGCCGATTTATATCAACGGCAAAGAAGCCAAGCTCAAAACCTTAAACAACAACGCCTACGAGGCAACAAGCGCCGGGGTCACCATTTCCCTGACCATCAATCCCGATGGTACTGCCGATATGTCCTACACGGGGCCGGGCCGCAGTAATGGCATTTGCTCGGCAAGCGCCAAAACCGGCGCCGCCAGCGCCCAGAAACCCGGTAACACCCCGGAAAATCTTTACGGCTCCGTTCCTCCCAAACTGAAGGATCTTGTCGGCGCTAAAGCGGGTCAGGCGGAGGGACAGTTAACCTCTCGGGGCTATGCCTATAAAAACACCGTGACTTTTGAGGGGGGCAAAAGCGCCTACTATGTCGAAAAAAGCACCGGTTATTGCGTCGAAGTGGGAACCGTTGACGGACGCTATAGCTCGATTGTTTATAATTCCAGCGATCGTTGTGTTAAATAATTGACTGTGGGAAACCCACGTAATTAAGTTCTCCCTAAAATCGGCTCTAGAACAGGATGGAGTCCTTCCCCCCCCTCTTTTGGGTCGCCCTCGGCGCCGTTCCCGGCGCCCTCGGACGGTTTTATCTCAGTCAATTCTGCGCTCGGCGCTGGGGAACCCAGTTTCCCTGGGGCACTTTTACGGTTAATCTCTCCGGCTCCTTTGGTATCGGCGCCGCGGCGGCTGGGTTTAACCACATCTCCTGGCCCTTTCCCGATCTACAACTGTTCATCATGACGGGATTTTTCGGCGCTTACACCACCTTTTCCACCTACGCTCTGGAATTGGCGGGACTGCTCAAGCAGAAGGCTTACCGCCAGGCGGTGCTCTACGGTTTGGGCAGTATTCTCCTCGGCGGCGCCGGTTTAAAGCTGGGGCGTTGGTGCGTCTCCCTGAGCCTGGGACTCTAAATAATCGAGAATCGCCCCGGCGGCCCGTTGGCAGACTCCCGGCTCTCCCAAGGCTTGGCGCAATTCTTGATAATCGGCGGCCAACCGAGCGCGCCGTTGGGGGTTGCGTAAAAAGTCCAGCGCCGCGGTCGTCACTCGCTCGGGGGTGGCGTTATCCTGAAGCAATTCCGGCGCCGTCTCCCGTTGGAGCACAATATTCACCGGCGAGACAAAGGGCGCGTCAAACTTTAAGATCCGTTCGGCCACCCAACGGGTCAGGGGGCTGACTTTATAGACCACCACCTGGGGAACCCCTAAAAGGGCGATTTCCAGATTCACCGTCCCGGATTTACAGAGCGCCAAGTCGGCGGCGGCGATCGCGGTTAGGGTGTCGGCGCCGTCTAGGAGGGTTAACCGCAATCCATAGGATTGAAGCGTTTCCTCGATTGGCCCCCGGTAGGCGGGGAGGGAAACGGGTAGGAGAAATTGGACTTCGGGAAGCTCCGCTTGGAGTTGTCCGGCGCTTTCGGCTAGCAGAGGTAAAAGAGTGTGGATTTCCTGAATCCGAGAGGCGGGCAGGAGGGTGACCACTGTTTTTTCGGCGCTTAACCCTAACTTTTCTCTGGCGCTTAACCGAGAAGGCGCGCCTTGAAGTCGGTCGAGGAGCGGATGACCCACCCAGGTGACCGGAACGCCCTGTTCTCGGAAAAATTCGGCCTCTTGCGGAAAAATAGCCAACAAATGATCCATTGCGGATACTAACCGTTGGGTGTCTCCGGCGCTGGGAGACCAGACCCAAGCCTGGGGCGCAATGTAGTAAAAAATTTTTAACTGGGGATAGACCCGGCGCGCGTAGCGGGCGATGGCCAGATTGGGGCCGAGATAATCAATCAGGATCAGTAAATCAATGGGCCGCTCTTTTAAAAAGGCCTTGACCCGGCGCTGGATTTGCCAGGTGGGGAGGATGAAGCGCAGAGATTCCGTTAAGCCGACGGAGCCGATGGCGGCGGTGTTGGCCAAAAGTTCGGCCCCGGCGCCGGCCATGCGGTCTCCCCCCAGCGCCGTGATTTCGAGGGGAAAACCCCGGTTTCGAGCTTCGGCGGTTAACCCCTCAATCAAGAGGGAACCCTGGAGGTCGCCGGACACTTCGCCGGTGCTGATCAGAATATGGGCCATGAAAACCTTTTCAGATGACAGATTTCAGTTCGTCGGCGCTGATAAAAATACGGAATCTGGTATATGAAAGCCAGAATCAGAATAGCCGGGGGAAGGCTCACAGGTCGCCCCGGAGCGCCTGAAGCGGAAGGACAATTAAAGTATTGCCTTTGCGACCCACAATATAAACCTTTTGCCGCTCCGAGATCTCTAATAGGGGATCTTGGCACTCCGCCCGCCAGGAGTTGCCTTCGTAGAGCACCCGCCCCGTTTCGCCGGGGAGAATGGCGCTCAGAACTTCCCCTTCCGAATCGTCCCGCAGTTGGGGGTGTTGAGACCGTTTGGGGACAAAGCGCCGGGAGAGAATCACCAAGAGGGTGGATAGGAGTATCCAGAGAAAGATTTGCAGGGGAAAGCCAATACTAGGGACTAAACCCGCTAAGGCCCCCACCAAAACGGCGCTGAGTCCCATCATCATGGCCACAAAGGCCACGGGAAAGACCAACTCCATCAGACAGAGGAGGGAGCCAGCTATGAGCCACAGGAGGGCGATGTTCATCGGAAAAGTGGCTACCTCCGGCTTCTCGTCGCGGGACTGAGTCTTAATTTTGCCATAGATCTCGCTAACCCAGAGAGGCCGGCGCTGGATTTCTTGGATCAGCAGTTCAATCGAGACCAGGTTTTATTCATTATTTGCGCCTCGTAGTCCCGCCATAAAAACTAAGGATGGGGCGTAATTGCTAAAATTGTGATCTCTCGATTATTGGGGCCGTAATGCCAAAATAATCGAAAAGCGCCGGGCGTTTTGTTTTCCACATAGGATTCAAAAACTTCTTCGCCATTTTCGCCCTTAAGCGTCGTGTATTTATGGGTTTTCAAACTAGGATGACGAAGATTAGTCTCCATTAACCCTAATGTTTTTAACACTTTACGATATTTAGCGGGATTTTCCCGTTGGAGAGTCTCCAGAGTTGTTACGGCGCTGGAGACAAATCGTAATTTAAAATTCATTCATCCTCAAGATTGAGATCGGCGTACTGCGCAAAAGAGCCAAGATCGGCGCTTAATCCCGCCGCCGACTCCTGTAGTCCCTGCCGAACCGCCGACAACGCGCCGGTATTCTTAAATAACCAAGCTTCCCGCTTGGGGATAGTGACTACTGGCTTTAACAAAATCTTGCCCAAATCATTCATTGAAACCCGATAAAACCTTGAACCAACTTTCGAACCCAAGTAAATACGACCACTACTATCCGACTGGATAGTTTCCTTAATCACTCGAAATTTAGTAGTAGCCATCGTCCAAAAACCAAATGGAACAGTGGGCGTTGGAGAAATTCCCACTTTTTGAGTGTAGCCTAAGCGTGAGGATCGGTGCGCAACCGTGGATGCAATTTTGCGGAGCGGGTCTGTAGCGGCATTCTATAGCGAGCCTAAGTAAACAACGGACAGGCGCCAGTTTGCGCCCTCTGCCCCCAACTTTAGGAGAACATAAGAACTGACAACCATTTTATTGTCCAAGATCTAGCCATCTTGCGTTGAGGACCACAAATTAGCCACAAACTCTGTTGTGTCGCATAAAACCCTGTTTCGTTAGCAACAAAGCCCGGCCCCCCTAGCTCCCCCCTTTGCAGATGAAGGCAAACAAAAACCGTTCTCATCAGCCTACATACCGCTATATCCCCAGCCTAGAAGAGTCGCCGGCAGGAGAGACCCGACCCATTAGCCCAGTACAGCCCTTAACATTTATTTACACTGCTACTGCTAGATTTTCTCAATTAATTCCCTATAATGTCTGGGAAGTAAGTGAGACTCTTTAGCAATAAGTTGTCCCAAGGAAAGGGCTGGTTTAAAGGGAAGTCTCTGACTAAACTGGCTCTAACAGCGGACTTTCGGGCGCAGAAGTGCCGGTTTTCCCTCCCCTTTAAGGGTTTCGGGAGGGAAGGAAAGAGACGCCCTCAGGATGCGGGAGAGTCCCTTACTGCTTTATATTTCTGTTAAGGAGTGATTAACATGCAAACCTATGGCAATAGCGAGGTTCAGTATGAGTGGTGGGCGGGCAACGCCCGCTTCGCCAATCAGTCGGGACTCTTTATTGCGGCCCATGTGGCCCAGGCGGCGCTGATCGCTTTCTGGGCCGGCGCCTTTACCTTGTTTGAAATCTCCCGCTACAACCCCGCTCAGGCCCTAGGGGAACAGGGGCTGATCCTCCTGCCCCACCTAGCCACCCTGGGTTGGGGCGTGGGAGACGGGGGATTAATTGTGGACGCCTATCCCTACTTTGTGGTGGGTTCCATTCACATGATCGCTTCCGCCGTCCTCGGCGCCGGGGCCTTGTTCCATACCTTCCGAGCGCCGGAGGATTTGAAGTCCGCCCAGGGCGCCGCCCGCAATTTTCACTTCGAGTGGGACAACCCCAAGCAGTTGGGGATGATTTTGGGGCATCACTTGCTCTTCCTCGGCGCCGGCGCTTTGGGGTTAGCGGCTAAGGCCATGTACTGGGGCGGTCTCTACGATTCCGCTAGCCAAACTGTCCGGGCGGTTAGCCAGCCGACCCTAGATCCGGTGGTGATTTACGGCTACCAGACCCATTTCGCCAGCATCAGCAGTTTAGAAGATCTAGTGGGGGGGCACATTTTTGTCGGTCTCCTGCTTCTAAGCGGCGGACTCTGGCACATTCTGGTTCCGCCCCTGGGTTGGGCCAAAAAAGTCCTGCTCTTTTCCGGCGAAGCCATTTTGTCCTACTCCCTCGGCGGCATCGCTTTGGCGGGCTTTGTAGCGGCCTATTTCTGCGCCGTCAACACCTTAGCCTACCCGCCGGAATTTTACGGAGCGCCGCTAGAAGTCAAATTGGGGATTTTTCCCTACTTTGCCGATACGGTTAAACTCCCCTTTGGCGCCCACACCAGCCGCTGCTGGCTGGCCAATGCCCATTTCTTCCTCGCCTTCTTCTTCCTGCAAGGCCATCTCTGGCACGCCCTCCGGGCCCTAGGGTTTGACTTTAAGCGGGTGGAGCGGGCGCTCAATTCCCTCGAAGCCTAGCTTTTCCTCTCCTCCTTAAGCGGGAGGTCGACACCTCGAACCTCCCTTTCTTTTTTGCGATTACTTAGGACAATTACTCAGGATTGATTATGGCTAAAATTGGTCTTTTTTTCGGCACTCAAACCGGCAACACAGAAGCCCTAGCCGAAGCGATTCAGGACGCGCTGGGCGGCGCCGGCGCCGTGGAGGTGATGGATATTAGTCAGGCGGAGCCGGAGGATTTCGCGCCCTACGATTGCCTGATTATCGGTTGCCCCACTTGGAACGTGGGGGAACTCCAGAGCGACTGGGAAGGCTTCTACGACGAGTTGGACAAGATTAACTTTAGCGGCAAAAAAGTCGCCTACTTCGGCGCCGGCGACCAGGTGGGCTACGCCGATAACTTTCAGGACGCCATGGGCATTTTAGAAGCCAAAATCTCCCAACTGGGGGGCAAAACCCTGGGGCAGTGGCCGACGACGGGTTACGACTTCAACGAATCCAAAGCCGTCCGCAACGGGCAATTTGTCGGCTTGGCGCTAGATGAAGACAACCAACCGGAACTGACCGCCGAACGGATTCAAAAATGGACGTCCCAACTCAAATCCGCCTTTGGGCTTTAATTCTCTACTCCCTAACTCCTAATCCCTATTCCCCAACCCCCATGACCCTACCCGCCGATACCCTCTGGCTCAACTTCAGCCCTGCCCTCCGGCGCTTTGACCGGCCCCTGCTGAAAAAACTCTCCCAGGAAAGAGCCATTTTGGAATGGGATTATACCCATACTCCCGACGAACCCAACTCCCTCGAAGGGGCGCTGAATCTGCTGGGCGAATACCTCCGAGATTGCCCCCATCCTCTCCACCTGATCGGCCACAGCACCAGCGGCCTCTTGGCGTTGCTTTACGCCCGCCAGTATCCCAGCCGGGTGAAGTCCCTGACCCTCCTGTCCGTGGGGGTCTATCCCGCTCTGGATTGGCAGGCCCACTATTACGCCCAAGCCAATCTGCTCAACTGTAGCCGCTATTTTCTCCTCTCTCAAATCGCCAATAATCTGGTCAACTGCCATTGTCTGAGTCAAACCCAAGCCATGGTGGAAATCCTCGAAGAAGACCTGATTACCTCTCTGTCCCCCCATTCCCTCTACCGCCAGCTCATTATTTTGCCTAACCATGTCCCGGTTCCTCTACTGGTAGCCACCGGTCAGGAGGATGTGGTGGTGGATCCGGCGCTGTTCTCCGGCTGGCGCCGTTGGCAAAAGGACCGCGATCGTCTTTGGCTCTGTCCGGGGGGGAAATATTTTTTCCACTACGACTACCCGGAAATGACGGCCCGCCAACTGCGGGAGTTTTGGGCCGGGGTGGAGAGCGAATCCCAATTCAGTCCCCTACAGGTCGGCGCTTAGCGCCGGGTTGGCAAGCTTTCCCTAGCCCCTTGGGAAAAGCTACTATGTGTACACAAGTTTTAAAACCCCCTCTAACTCCCCCTTGGTAAGGGGGAGAAACAGACATCTTTGTTCCCTCCCCTCGGCAACTACCGTGTATACACAAGTCTTTGGTTTTGCCATTAACCTTATTTAGCCCCCTAAATCCCCCAATTCTGGGGGACTTTGAACCCGGAAATGTTCTAAACTCCCCCCAAAGTTGGGGGGCTGGGGGGGCAAAACCAGATCTGTGTACGCCATACCCAAGGTTAGGGGGAAGGAGTCGGCGCCGACTTGACAGATCCTGTTGTGATTATGATAATCATTTCAAATGTGTGAGGAGCTTCAATTCATGTCTTTGTTTCGTTCAAGCCTAGCGGCCTTGGTGTTAACCCTACTGACTCCCCTCGGACTCCGGGCCCAGGAGTTAGACCCCAATTTCATTCCCATTCCCCGAAGTTCCGGCCCCATTGACGGTTATATCGAATCGTCTCCAGAGGATCACAGTCTAGACCAGATTACGGCGGTGGCGGATTTGCGGGACGTGGCGCCCCAGGACTGGGCCTACGAGGCGCTGAAGAGTTTAGTTGAACGCTACGGTTGTATTGTGGGGTATCCCGACCGCACTTTCCGGGGCAATCGAGCTTTGAGCCGTTGGGAATTTGCCGCCGGCTTAAACGCCTGTTTAAACACCTTGGAAAAATTGGCGCAGGAAAATGTCGCTGTTCTCAGAAGCGATCTCGACACCGCCCGGCGCCTGGCGGAGAGTTTCCAAGCGGAACTGCAACAGTTGGGCGCTCGGGTGGATAATTTGGAAAATCGTCTGGCTTTTCTAGAGGATCATCAATTTTCAACCACCACTAAATTAACGGGTCAGGTGGTCATGGCTTTCAACGGCATCGCCTCCGGCAAACGGGACAACGGCGCCGAAAGCATTCCCCAGGTTCCCACCCTGGGCTACCGCAGTCGTTTGGAGCTGAACACCAGTTTTACGGGCCAAGACGACCTCTTTATCCGCTTAACCAGCGGTAATTTAGCGGACTTAGCCATCCCCGCCCAAACCTTTCAGGCGACCCTAGGCTACACTCAACCGGAGGACAGCAATTTATTTCTAGAAGTTCTCTCCTATTATTTCCCCATCGCCGAAGACGTCCGCTTTTGGGTCTCCATGGCCGGGGGCACCTTTAACGACTTCGCCACCACCAACAACTTCCTCGACGGGGACGGCGCCACGGGGGCTTTTACCGCCTTCGGCACCCGCAGTCCCCTCTATTTCATGGGTTCCGGCGCCGGCGCGGCGCTTCAGGGCACTGGGGACACTTGGCAATGGAGTTTGGGCTACTTAGCGCGGGACGCCGCCAATCCCGAAACGGGCAACGGTCTCTTTAACGGCGCCTACGGCGCTATCGCCCAGGTGGGCTACAACGTTACCGACCGCTTTGGCCTGGCGCTGACCTATACCCACGGTTACAACACCCTCGATACGAATACCGGCTCCCAACGCTCCAATTTCCAATTTTTTACCGAAGAATTCTTCGGCGAGCCGGTAAACACCATCCACAACGCCTACGGCTTGGAGTTTACCTGGCGAGTTTGGGAGCATTTTATCTTCGGCGGCTGGGGCGGTTTAACCAAGGCCCAGACCCTCAACGCCATTGACCAGGAGGACTTTTCTCTAGGGCGGGGCAATTTAGACATCTGGAACTGGGCCTTAACCTTCGCCTTCCCGGACGTCTTTAAAGAAGGGAACGTGGCGGGGTTCATTATCGGGATGCAACCCTGGGTCAGCGCTTCTAATATCGCCTTCCCGGATGATCTCCCGGCGACGGATCAGGATACTTCCTTACATTTAGAAACCTTTTTCCAATGGCAGGTGACGGATAACCTCAGTCTGACGCCGGGGATTTTAGTCATTCCTAACGCCGACTACAACAGCGCCAACGGAACTTTAGTTATCGGCGCCGTGCGGGCCACCTTTGAGTTCTAGAGACTTTGACTCCCCTTCTCCCGCCCTGGGAGAAGGGGCCGGGGGATGAGGGCAAACAAACATCGTTTTACCCCGGCCCCTGAACAAAGCTGATAGCCGCGAACACCATAAATAAAGCGCCGCCGGTAAAGGTAATGGTTCGCTCGGAAATGCGCCCGGCGATGAGACTGCCGCCCCAGACGGCGATGAGGGCGCAGATAAAATGTCCTAAAACGCCGCCGAGGATCACGCCCCAGGGATTATTGGCGGTGGCGAGGGTGATGGTAGCGATTTGGGTGCGGTCGCCCCATTCCGCCAGAAAAGTGAGAATGAAAGTCTCTAGAAAAATAGCCCTGTTATTACCCCGTTTGAGCTTTTTCTCCTCAGCCGCCACCGCTTCCTGGGCTTCTTCCATAACTTCTTGGGTCGAAGCGGGGGTCATTTGGCTGGCGTCGTAGAGCGCCTTCAGTCCAAAGACGATCAGGAGGGCAATGGCGGCGTAGTGGGTATAAATAGGGGGCAAAAAGGAAAAGACTTGACCCAAAAGAACCGAAAGGACGGTCATGGCCGCCAACGCGCTCACGGCGCCGACGAGAACCACCGAGCGGGGATGACGGGTCGCCAAGATCACGGCGATAAAGAAAGTTTTATCTCCTAACTCCGAAATAAAAATGAGGGCTAAGCTGGCGAAAAAAGCCGTTAGCATGGGCGTCGTCTCCCCAGGTAAACCGAAAAACTTGATTTTACCCCGAGCCGACCGCCGGCGCCGATTTAAAGGACGCGTCCACCCCCCTAGCCTCGCTTCTTTGTCCCCTGGGGAAAAAAGCCAAACCAGAGACGCGGCGCCCGTTCAGAGCCGGCCCCTAGGACAGGGACTTTTTCATCAGATCCCGAATCAAGTTATCCCGTCCCATAATCTGTTGCATGGCGTCCAGCAATTGCTCGACGACGCCGTCCCGGTCGAGGGACTGGAATTCCTGCTGGAGACAGTGGAGTTGAAACTGTTGCTCCATGGAAAGTTCAAAGGCGTTTTGGTTAATCATGGTCAGACTCCTTAGCCCAAAGGCTGAATGGGGGTTTGTTGCATCAGATCTCGAACCACATTGGTCTTGATCATCAGCAAACGAGAGGCTTGAAGCAGAAGTTCGAGGGCCTGCTCGCGGCTCATTTGGGCGGCGGCGTCCCGCATGCGTCGGAACTCAAACTGTTGCTCCATCGTAAGTTCAACGAGATTGGCTTCCATGGTGTGACCTCCTCACCGGGTTGTGTTAAATATTGTAACAAAAGGATTGACGAATTGTCCACTCCGTGATCCATTTTGGGGGATCTGAGACTCTTCCTCTCGTTACGCGTATAGGGGACGTTTTAGCAAGGACTTTTAGGAAAGTTTGCTCAAATTGAACAGAAGACCCCCTGGGAGACCTTCGGCGCCGGCAAAAGCGCGGATTTTTACCGATATTTGTCCCAGGAGAGAGCCAATCTGTAATAATCTAGGGGAGTTGTCCAGCAAGACCGTGATTAGGAATATAGAGATAACGTCTCCCGTTTGACCTAAATGTTGTTCTCGTCCTTTACAACGCTTTTACTCGGAAGTTCTCCTTTGTCAGTCGGCGCCGACGGAGCCAGAGGTTGGAATTTGCCAGCGGTCGGGATTTTTTGTCCCCGGTTAAGGCGTTGGGGGGTCGGGGTTTTGCCTGGGATACGCCCTTTAATGCGACTTTTATTAATAGCCCCATTTTTTTAGGAGGTCTTCCCCCATGTCCGTTCGTCTCTATGTTGGCAATTTACCCAAGGAAGCTATCGAGCGTCAGGCGTTGCAGGAGGTGTTTGCCGAAGCCAACGCGGTGGTTTCCACCAAGGTCATCAAAGACCGGAAAACGGGGAAATGTCGGGGCTTCGCCTTTGTGACGGTTTCCACCGACGAAGCGGCGGACGAGTTTATCGAGAAATATAACGGTCAGTCCTTCATGGATAGCCCCCTGAAGATTGAAAAAGCCATGCCCCGGGCTAAGGGCGCCGAAGGGGAAGAGGGCGGCCCGGAAGACTCGGACTCGGAAGAGACTCCGACGACGGCGGAGGCCCCCGGCGCTAAGGCGACGAAGAAAAACGAGAAAAAACGCAATCCCCGCAAAGGCGGCGGCGCCGCGACGACGACGGAAAGCTCCAGCTCCGAAAGTTTCCAACCCGACCCCCGCTGGGCCAGCCAATTGGCCCAACTGAAAGAAAAGCTAGCCGCGACCAACGTTTAGGCGTCGGCCCATCGCCGCCCTTAATTGCCGCTTGGGGTTCCCGCCGGCAGAGCCGGAACGATCCGCCTGGCAACTTCAAGATCAATCCGGCGCTATTCCAGATTAGCCGCCTCTTTTACTCTCTTTCTTTTCAACCTCAACCCTAAATCCCTTCTATTGAGACCGTTATGGCAGAAACACATGATCCCGTTAAGTTGATGAAGCAGGCCGTGGGTCAGGCCGCCGCCGCCCAGGTCAAATCTAATTCCGTGGTGGGATTAGGCACCGGCTCTACTACCGCTTACGCCCTCCAAGCCCTAGGCGAGCGCCTAAAATCCGGGGAATTAACGGATATTGTCGGGATTCCCACCTCCTTTCAAGCTCAGGTGTTGGCCCGGGACTATGGCATTCCCCTAACGGGGTTAGACGCGGTGGACCGCATTGACGTGGCCATTGACGGCGCCGACGAAGTGGACCCCCAAAAGAATTTAATTAAAGGCGGCGGAGCCGCTCACACCCAGGAAAAAATCGTCGATTCTCTGGCGGAGCGGTTTATTGTGGTGGTGGATAGCGGCAAATTAGTGGATAAACTAGGGTCAACTTTTCTCCTGCCGGTGGAGGTGGTTCCCATGGCGCTTCATCCCGTGTTACGAGCTATTACCAAACTGGGAGGCAAACCGGAGCTACGGATGGGCGTCCGTAAAGCGGGGCCGGTGGTGACGGATCAGGGCAATTTGGTGATTGACGTCAAATTCGACGCCATTGACAATCCCGCCGAGCTGGAAAAAACCCTGAATAATATTCCCGGCGTGTTGGAAAACGGTCTCTTTGTCGGGGTGGCGGATCAGGTGTTAGTGGGGGAAATTGTGGACGGTCAGCCCAAGGTGCGGGAGTTTTAGGGAGAATACCAGTTCCTCTCCCTCGGCTGGGTTAGAGCGGTTTGCAGACTGGTGAGAACGATATTTATTTGCCCTCATCCCCCAGCCCCTTCTCCCAATTCTGGGAGAAGGGGAGCCAAAACCCTATCTATATCTAGTTTTTAAGTCCCTCTCCCTCTTTGGGAGAGAGATTTAAAGGTGAGGGTCAGACCGACCGAGAATGTCCCTCAGTCGCGAGAACCCCCCTTGCAAAGGGGGGAACCGTACTCAATACTCAAAGTCCCCCTTACAAAGGGGGATTTAGGGGGATAAAACCCCAAGTTCCTGGGTTTGACCGCTACGGTACTCGGCCATTGCGGCGGTCGCCCGTTTAGCTAAAAGATCCGAGGAGCGAGAAAAGGCCTCGTCCCAGCGCTCATCGTCTTCTATTTCCGCCAAAATAATCGCCGCGATTGCGTCCTGTTTACTGGCCGGTAAGGACTGTAATCTAGACATCGCTCGCTCCAGCAACTCAGTCATGGGTACTCCACACAGTACTTCATACAGAGCTTTATCTTAATATCGTAGCTCCTAGACCGTCCAAAGCGAGTCGGGGCAGTTCATTGTTAAAATGAGTGACATTGTTACGTCTCGTTTCCCGTTCTCCCTTCCCCAAGCCCATGTTTAAGGCCCTCTTCGGCGACCCCAACACCCGCAAACTGAAAAAATTTCAACCCGACATTGCGGAAATTAATCTCCTCGAAGAAGAGATCGCCGTCTTGAGCGACGACGAGCTGAAACAAAAAACCGTGGCCTTCCGGGAGGCGCTAGACAAGGCCCGGACGGACGCGGAAACGGAGGATATTTTAGACGAGATTCTGCCGGAAGCCTTTGCGGTGGTGCGGGAGGCGGGGAAACGGGTGCTGGGGATGCGCCATTTCGATGTGCAGTTGTTGGGGGGGATGATCCTCCACAAGGGGCAGATCGCGGAGATGAAAACCGGGGAGGGGAAAACCCTGGTGGCGACCCTGCCAGCTTACCTGAACGGCTTGACGGGGAAAGGCGTCCACGTGGTGACGGTCAACGATTACCTCGCCCGTCGGGACGCCGAATGGATGGGGCAAATTCACCGCTTTTTGGGCTTAACGGTGGGGCTGGTGCAGTCCAATATGACGCCGGAGGAGCGGAAGAAGAACTACGCCTGCGACGTCACCTACACCACCAACAGCGAGTTGGGCTTTGATTACCTGCGGGACAACATGGCCACCGCCATGGCGGAGGTGGTCCAGCGCCCCTTTAATTTCTGCGTCATTGACGAGGTGGATTCCATCTTGATCGACGAAGCCCGGACGCCGTTGATTATTTCGGGACAGGTGGAGCGCCCGACGGAGAAATATATGCAGGCGGCGGAGATCGCGGCCCGCTTGGTCAAGGACGAAGACTACGAGGTGGACGAGAAACAGCGCAATGTGCTGATGACGGATGAGGGCTTTGAAAAGGCGGAAAAACTTTTAAACACTCAGGATTTGTTTGATAAGGACGATCCCTGGGCCCACTATATTTTCAACGCCGTTAAAGCCAAGGAACTCTTTGTTAAGGACGTTAACTATATTGTCCGCAACGACGAAGTGGTGATTGTGGACGAGTTCACCGGGCGGATCATGGTGGGTCGGCGCTGGAGCGACGGTTTGCACCAAGCCATTGAAGCTAAGGAAGGGGTGGAGATTCAAAAGGAAAGTCAGACCCTCGCCACCATTACCTACCAAAATTTCTTTTTGCTCTACCCCAAGCTCTCCGGCATGACGGGGACGGCGAAAACGGAGGAGACGGAATTGGAGAAGGTCTATAACTTGCAGGTGACCATTACCCCCACTAACCGCCCCTCCGGTCGTCAGGATTGGCCCGACGTGGTTTATAAAAACGAGTTGGCGAAGTGGAAGGCGGTGGCTAAGGAGTGCGAGGAACTCCACCAACAGGGGCGCCCGATCCTGGTGGGCACCACCAGCGTCGAAAAATCGGAAGTCATTTCTCGCCTCTTACAGGAGAGCAAGATTCCCCACAATCTCCTCAACGCCCGCCCGGAAAATGTGGAGCGGGAGTCGGAAATCGTGGCCCAGGCGGGTCGCAAAGGCGCCGTCACCATTGCCACCAACATGGCGGGTCGGGGGACGGATATTATCCTCGGGGGTAACGCCGAATACATGGCTCGCCTCAAGGTGCGGGAATACTTTATGCCCAAAATCGTGCGCCCGGAGGACGACAGTTTTACCAGCGCCGGTCAGGGGTTTGGGGGACGGGAAAAGCCCCAGGGTTTTGGCAACGGCGCTAAGGGGAAAGGCAAATCCTGGCGGGTCTCCCCGGAAATTTACCCGACGCCCATTTCCCAAGAGGCGGAAACCTTGCTGAAGGAGGTGGTAAATTTCGCCGTGGCTCAGTACGGTCTCCAGAGTTTAACGGAACTAGAGGCGGAGGATAAGCTGGCGGTGGCGTCGGAAAAAGCGCCGACGGACGACCGGGTGATCCAAAAATTGCGGGAGGTCTATAACCTGATTCGCCATGAGTACGAGGTTTTCACCAGCGCCGAGCATCAGGAGGTGATCGCCCTGGGGGGTCTCCACGTCATCGGCACGGAGCGCCACGAGTCCCGCCGGATTGATAACCAGTTACGGGGCCGGGCCGGGCGTCAGGGCGACCCCGGTTCCACCCGCTTTTTCCTCAGTTTGGAGGATAATTTGCTCCGCATCTTTGGCGGCGACCGGGTGGCGGGTTTGATGGAGGCCTTCCGGGTGGAGGAGGATATGCCCATCGAGTCGGGGATTTTGACCCGTTCCCTGGAAGGCGCTCAGAAAAAGGTGGAGACCTATTACTACGATATTCGGAAGCAGGTCTTTGAGTACGACGAGGTGATGAACAACCAACGGAAGGCCATCTACGCGGAACGGCGCCGGGTGTTGGAGGGGCTGGATCTGAAGGAGCAGGTCTTGATTTACGCGGAAAAAACCATGGACGAAATCGTGGACGCCTATGTGAACCCGGAGTTGCCGCCGGAGGAGTGGGACACGGAAAATATGGTCAGTAAGGCCCAGGAGTTTGTCTATCTGCTGGAGGATATTACCGCGGCGGATCTGGGGGATATGACGGTTTCGGAGATGAAGGTCTTTTTCCATGAGGAAGTCCGCAAGGCCTACGATATCAAGGAGCAACAGGTGAACCAGATTCGCCCCGGTTTGATGCGGGAGGCGGAGCGTTTCTTTATCCTTCAGCAAATCGATACGCTTTGGCGGGAGCATTTGCAGTCGATGGAGTCTCTGCGGGAGTCGATTGGTCTGCGGGGTTATGGGCAGAAGGACCCCTTGATTGAGTACAAGCAGGAGGGTTACGAGATGTTCCTGGAGATGATGATCGATATCCGCCGCAATGTGGTCTATTCGCTCTTCCAGTTTCAACCCCAGCCCCAACCCCAAACGGTTTAGATGATGAATTCCGCCGGCGCTTTACTGGCTCGCATTACTCAAATTCCCGGCCAGTGCGGCGGTCGTCCCTGTATTCGAGGGATGCGGATTCGGGTCTCCGATATTTTAGAGATGTTGGCTGAAAATGTTAGTGTCGCTGAAATTTTGGCGGATTTTCCCGATTTGGAACTGGCGGATATTCAAGCCTGTTTACTCTTTGCGGCGCGTCGCGCTGATTTTCCCCGGCTTACCGCATGAAGATTAGAATAGAGGCTCGACATAACAGGTTTCAATGAGGTACGTCATGTCGGCTAGAGAGTCGGGCTTCGGCTACGCTCAGCCCTCGACTGTTCCCTCAATAGTCCTATACGCCATAGACCAATGAGCAACGATTACTACTCCCGTTGGATGGATCTGGAACTTGAACGCCTCAAATTAGAAATCGCCCAAGGTAAAACGGGTGGTAATGCGGGCGAGTCTTCTGCGTCTCTTTCCCCTCTAGAAGAAGCCCTAGAAGAATTAAACCATTTAGTGGGAATGCAGTCCGTTAAAGAGGCGGTTAATTCCTTAACCAATATGCTCAGCGTCCAAAAGCAGAAAAAAGCCCTAGGCGTGTCTGTGGTTTCCTCTAGCCTCCATGCGGTTTTTTGCGGCCCTCCGGGAACTGGAAAAACAACGGTCGCTCGTCTAATGGGTAAAATTTATCAAAGCCTTGGACTACTAGAAAAAGGACATCTTGTAGAAACTGACCGCTCAGGACTGGTGGCGGGTTATGTGGGTCAGACGGCGCTGAAAGTTAATGCGGTAATTGAAGAGGCACTGGATGGCGTTTTGTTTATTGACGAAGCCTACGCCCTCAAACCGGAAGGCTCTAGAGCTGATTTTGGGCAAGAAGCCATTGACACGGGAGCATCTCACTTTTGCATGGAGTTATTTTGAACGATTGCCTTCGTACTAGGGGCGGGCGGATAGCTGTCCGTTTAGATAAGCACAACGATGCCGCAACACTTGAGATACGTTCTCTACTTTCCACTGTGCTCCGGGT
>WGLZ01000052.1 GCA_016471375.1 Cyanobacteria bacterium RI_101 | reverse complement strand
CAGCCTCGTTTTGCCCCCCCAGCCCCCCAATTTTGGGGGGAGTTCAGAGCTTTTCTGAGTTCAAAGTCCCCCAGAATTGGGGGATTTAGGGGGCGAGATCAGGTTAATGGAAAAACCAAAGACTTGTGTGTACACCGTAGCTTGGTAAGGGGAGGGAACAAAAATTTCCGGTTCTCCCCCTTACCAAGGGGGAGTTAGAGGGGGTTTTGACACTTGCGTATACACGGTAGCCTTTGAAAGGAGGAAACCGGCTTCAAAGCCCCGCCACCTCTTTATTAAAGGAGGGCTTGACCTGAGCCAGTTTGGCTTCGATTTTGGGTTTGAGCTTTTCTAGCTCCTGCTTGAGGAGACGCTTAGTCACCTGGGGTTTACCCCCCTCCATCGAATTGCTGGTGATAGCCCATTCCTTCAGCAGTTTGCACTGGTTCGGCGCCACCGTCGCGGTTAAGACCTGTTGACAAGTCGCGGGTTTTTCCAAGGCGAAAAAGAGGAGGGAATAGTTCCCCGTTTCTCCCAACAAACTGGCGAAGCGCTGACCCGAAGCGGTCTTAAGATCTAAATAACAGGGCAACCACCGCGGGCCGTAGTCCCGGTGGTAGAGCACCGTGATCCAGAGGATCATGGGGTGGGGGGAAGTCATCAACAGAAATTGGTTGTAGCGGATGCTGGTCATGCGAGTCAAAATATCCTTCTGATCCAACATGACCCAGAGACTCGCAAAGGGGCCCTCCGCCGCCTTGAGAATATGGGGAAAGACGATTTTCTGCACTGGCTTGTCCTTGGGCCAGGTCATCTGCCGACAGAGTTCCATCGCCGTTAAGCCGGAGCGGGTGTCCTTGGCGGCGCCCCGGGGAGCGATCATGGTAGGCTGGGAGTTTTCCGGGTCGGGGAATGGCGCCGGCGCTTTGGCTTGGGTCAGTTCCGCTTCGATGCTCTCCAGCGCCTTGAGAACTTCGTCAATCACCTGGGGGCGATTTTTGGGGGACTTGGCCAGGCAAGTCATAATCAGATCTTCCACAGACTTGGGCACCCGGTGACTGGGGTGAATGGGTTGAGGTTTGGTGTGGTGATGGGCCTCGTACCAGCCGCCAAAGGAAGAGTTTTCGGGGAAAAGGGGCATTTCTCCCGTCAACATCTCGTACATCATGATCCCGAAACTATAAATATCGGAGCGGTTATCCAGTTCTTTACCCTCCATCTGCTCCGGGGAGCAGTAGGCCAAGGTGCCCATAAAAGCTTGGGTTTGGGATTCCTCCGATTGGACTAATTTGGCGATGCCAAAGTCCAAAATCTTGACCAATTCCCCCAGCGCCGCGTCTTGAATCAATAAAATATTACTGGGTTTAATGTCCCGATGGACGATGGGACAGAGTTCCCCCTGAAACAAAATCCCCTTGTGGGCGCACTCCAGCCCAAAACAAATCTGCCGACAAATTTTTAAAAAACGCTCCACGGATACGGGACGGTATTTGATAATGTCGCTGATGCTCTCCCCCTGTAGAAACTCCATCACATAGAAAGGAATCTCCTTCTCGTCTAAACCGTAGTCCCGCACCCGCACAATATGAATACTTTTTTCCCCCAACAGCGCCGAAATGGTGGCCTCCCGCTCAAAGCGCTCCTTCATGCGATTGTTCAGCAAAGCCTGGGAAAGGAATTTAACCGCCACCGTCACGCCCCCCAACAGTTTATCCTCGGCGCGATAGACCTGACCCATAGCGCCGCTCCCCACCAGTTCAAGCAATTGGTAGCGGTTGGCCAACAAACGACGGTGTCGAGAATCGGGAGTCATAGGGAGCAACGGTTATTCTAGAAAAGTTAGCAGAGCGATTAGGACTGGCGTTGGAAACGCGCTTCCATGGCGCTAGTGAGATAGTGGCCCGCCAGAATACCGCTGGCAAAATGATACTCGTCGTCGTTGAGACGATTGAAGGTCTCAAAGCCGCTCCGGCGCTGTCGATCCCCCAGGACCCAATAGCGTTGAATGATAGATTGGGTCGAAATCCACCCTTCTCCCTCCACTCGACCCAGTTGACTATGTTGAAGGACATAGGTATATTGTCGTTCTTCGCCGCTGAGACGCCCCCGATACTGGAAGGAAATACCCGGGCGCTCGCTGTCGGGGAAGACCAATTTGGTCACCATTGTAAACCAGTTTTCTTGATTCCAGGCCACCATGGATTTACCCTTAACGGCGAGAGGCGGCTGATTGCGCTCTAGCCACTGACCCTCAATGTTCCAGCGCCCCGCTTCCAGCAAAAAAGTATGCGACAAGATGCCCTCCTTAACTGGGGTCTGGAGTAATGACCCCCTAAACTAGCTCCCTTAAGCCCTATTCTCTCAGAATTTCCGCCTTTGCGCCTAGGGTCGTCTTGCTAAAACCGGCCGTTATGAGCGTCTCTAAGTATTTAGCTCTTAGGGTCTAAGTATTTATTCTCAACCAACGGCGCCCTAGTTACTGTGGACGAATTGTTTATTTCCCCCTAGACTATAGCCTAATTCTTACCTCGGGCTGCCGCCCGTCGAGGACGCCACGTCCTAAGCTAACGAAAAAACACCGCCTAGTCCCGAATGTTCAAAAAACTTTTCCGCGACAGAAACCCGAGTAACGCCGACAACTCCAAACGGCGCCGCTCTAGCGCCGATTCCAAGCCCCCATCCCCGGAACCGGAGATAACCCCGGAGTTGGAGGCGAGCCTGGCGGACGAGCATTACCCCGATAGTCCGCCTCTGCTCAGCGCCGGGGGTATGGATTACCGGTTATTGCGGAGTTACCTCGCCCAGGAGCAATGGAAGCGGGCCGACCAGGAAACGGCCCGGGTATTATTAGCCGCGGCGAAACAAACCCAGAAGGGCTGGCTCTCTCGGGAGGATCTCGAAAACTTTCCCTGCGAGGATTTAGCCACCATCGACCGACTTTGGGTTCACTATAGCCAGGGGCAATTCGGCTTTTCGGTGCAGACCCAACTCTGGCTGGACTGCGGCGGCGTGGCGCCGGAGGAGGATTACGACACCTATAAAAAATTCGCCGAACTGGTGGGTTGGCGCAAAAAGGGGGAATGGCTCTTTTACGACAAGTTAACCTTTAATGTGGATCGTAGTCCCTTTGGCCATCTCCCTTCCTTCCGCCGGGCCGGCGCTCGGGAGATGATCTTTTTCAGAATCTTGACCTGCCGGTTGTTCAAACCGGAGCATTAGCCCACCTTTCTGCCCCATGTCCGTCTCCCCCCGTTTGCCGCCCCAAAATATTGAAGCCGAGGAGGCCGTCTTAGGGGGATTGCTTCTCGATCCCGACGCCCTAGGGCGAGTGGCGAATAGTCTAGTGGCGGAGGCTTTTTACGTTCAAGCTCACCGTTCCATTTATCAAGCCATTCTGGCGCTCCACGCCCAGAGCGAGCCGACGGACGTGATGACGGTCAGCGCCTGGTTGCAGGATCACCATCTTTTTGAGGCCATTGGCGGCATTGCTAAACTGACCCAACTGTTGGAGCAGACCGTCTCGGCGGTGAATATCGACCAGTACGCCGTCCTGGTGATGGACAAATACCTGCGAAGGCAGTTAATCGGCGCCGGCAACGAAATCGCGGAACTGGGCTACGACACGACCCTGGAACTAGAAAAGGTCTTTGACGGGTCGGAGCAAAAAATCTTTCGCCTCACCCAAACCCGTCCCCAGGGGGGACTGGTGCCCATTGCGGAAACCCTAATCCAGACCTTTGCGGAGCTGGAAAAACTGCACCAAAAAACCGGTTCCTCGGGAGTGGAAACCAGTTTCTACGACCTAGACGCCATGACCGGCGGTTTCCAACGGGCGGATTTAATCATCCTAGCGGGGCGCCCCTCCATGGGTAAAACGGCGCTGGGGCTGAGTATGGCGGCCAATATCGCGAGGAAGATCAACCTGCCGGTGGCGATTTTTAGCTTGGAAATGTCCAAGGAACAGTTGGTTTTGCGACTACTGGCCAGCGAGGCCCGCGTCGAGAGTAACAAACTGCGCACGGGGCACCTGTCCATTACGGAAATCGAGGAAATTAGCGTCGCCATGGGCAATCTTTCCGCCCTGCCCATTTACATCGACGACACGGCCAACATTACCGTGATGCAGATGCGCTCCCAGGTGCGGCGCCTCCAGAGCGAGCAAAAGGAGCCTCTGGGATTGGTCTTGATCGACTACCTCCAATTGATGGAAGGCGCTAGCGATAACCGGGTGCAGGAACTCTCGAAAATTACCCGCTCCCTCAAGGGTCTGGCTCGGGAAATTAACGCGCCGGTAATGGCGCTGTCCCAACTGAGTCGGGGGGTAGAGTCCCGCACCAATAAACGCCCCATGATGAGCGATCTGAGAGAGTGCGTTACGGGCGACACTCTGGTTTGCCTAGCTGACGGTCGCAGGGTTCCTATTGCTGATCTAGTGGGTCAGAAGCCTGAAGTGATTAGCATGACTTCCCAAGGCCGGTTGATCCGGGCCAAAAGCGACCGAGTTTGGGAAGCGGGGAAGAAAATGGTCTATAAACTAACGACCGCCAGTGGTCAGACTCTTCGGGCTACGGAGCAACACCGACTGTACACCCTTGACGGATGGCGCCGGTTACAAGACCTTCAACCCGGCCATCGTCTGGCGACGGCTCACTTGAACAGTCCAGATCTAAGAGAAATCGCAACTTCAGATCTATTTTGGGATGAGATTGTCTCCATTGAACCGGTTGGCGAAGAAACGGTTTATGACCTAACAGTCCCGGAAACCGCCTCTTGGTTAGCGGACGGGATTGTGTCCCATAACTCGGGGAGTATTGAACAGGATGCCGATTTGATCATGATGATCTACCGAGATGAATACTACAATCCCGACACCCCCGACCGGGGCGTCGCCGAACTGCTGATTACCAAACACCGTAACGGCCCCACCGGCGTCGTCAAAATGCTCTTTGAGCCGGAATTTACTCAGTTTTTAAACCTACAAACCGACGCTCATTACTAAAACGATGCCCCAAACCCTTTGGCTCCTCCGCCACGGACACCGTCAAGACTTCGCCGATCCCGACTGGTTTCTCTCGGCGCCGCGGCGCTATGACCCGCCCCTTTCGGACTTGGGATTAAAACAGGCTCAAGAGCTAGCCGCCTATTTTCAGTCTGAAACAGTCGATCACCTTTTTTGTTCTCCTTTTTTACGAACCCTACAAACGGCGGCGCCCATCGCCGAGGGACTAGGTCTCAAAATTAAAGTGGAAGCCGGATGGGGAGAATGGCTCAACCCCGACTGGATGAGCGAAGCGCCGGAAACCATTTCCTGGGAAGAAATCCTGGCGGAATTTCCCCAGGTTGATTTGAGTTATCAATCCCAAGTTGCGCCCCAATATCCCGAAACAGAAACAGATTTACAGCGCCGCTTAGAAACAACTTGGCTGGCCTTGGCGGAAGACCTTACCGCCGCTTGGGTGGTCGTCGGTCATAGCCTAACGGTGACTGTCCTAACTCGTTTTCTCCTGGGGCAAGATCTCCCCTCGGCGCCGGCCATGGGAAGCGCGACTTCCCTGACCTACCGGAAGGGAGTTTGGCGTTTACGGGAAACCCCTCAAGAGATAGGGTAAGATGGGAGTTATCCGAGTGGGAGCCTTGTCAAGATGCCCGAAGATTTAACCTCAACCCAGCGCGCCGCCGAAAAAACCGAACTCTCGGTTCAGCTTGACGCCGAACTTGTCGATCAGATCCAACACCTCACCAACGACCCCAGTCGGGTCATCGAGACGGCGGTTAAACAATGGCTCAAGGGCGAGCGTAACCGGGACGACGAACTGACCCGCAACCTGCGCAGAAATCCGCCGGTGCCGCCCCTGGGGGAATGGAACGATTAGCGCCGACAGGTATGAGCGATGTACCGGTTCTCTCCATTGTTATTCCCATCTATAACGAAGAGCCAAATATCCCGGCGCTGTTAGATCGTCTCAGCCGCTGTTTAAAGGATCTAGGGTTAACCTACGAAATTATCTGCGTTAACGACGGTAGCCGGGACGCCAGTTTGGCTCGGCTAATAGACTACCGACAAAGCGACTCCCGTCTTAAAATTATTGATTTTTCCCGCAATTTTGGCAAGGAAATCGCCCTTACCGCCGGTCTAGACTACGCCCAGGGGCGAGCGGTGATTTTTATCGACGCCGATTTGCAGGACCCGCCGGAGTTGATCGGCGATCTAGTGAGCAAGTGGCGAGAGGGCTTTGAGGTGGTCTACGGCACCCGGAGCTCTCGGCGGGGAGACAGTTTTTTAAAACGCCTGACGGCTCACCTGTTTTACCGAACCCTAGGGAAAATGAGTCCCCTGCCCATACCCGCTAATACGGGGGACTTTCGTCTGCTAGACCGCCGAGCGGCGGACGCCCTCAAGCGCTTGCCGGAGCGCACCCGTTTTATGAAAGGTCTCTTCGCCTGGGTTGGTTACCGGCAGACGGCGGTTTATTTTGACCGGGAGCCGCGGTTTCAGGGCCAAACTAAGTGGAACTATTGGAAACTCTGGAATTTCGCCCTGGACGGTATTATTTCCTTTAGTTTGGTTCCCCTCAAAATTTGGAGTTATTTAGGGCTGATCATCTCTTTAATCTCCCTAGTCTACGCCAGTTTTCTCGTCTTAAGAACCCTGATTTTAGGCATTGACGTGCCGGGCTACGCCTCCCTAATGGTGGCTATTCTCTTCCTCGGCGGCGTCCAACTGATTAGCCTCGGGGTGCTGGGGGAATATTTAGGTCGGGTCTACGAAGAGGTGAAAGCCCGCCCCCTTTACCTGGCGCGAGAAGTCCAGGGATTCCCGGCGCCGGAGGAACAAACGATTGACAGTGACCTCTAATCCGGGTCGCCGTCTATTTTTTCCAGGAGAAGACAGAGCTAAAATAACCTTCAGGCTAAAGCCAGTCTCCTAGAGGGACGGAAGGGAACGAGGCTCGATTTTTTAGTCTGTTTGCTGAGACGCAACTGGGTCCCCTGAGCGTTCCAGTGAACTTGGTCGAAGATTTGGTGCAGAATACTGACGCCCCGCCCGGTTTCCGATTCGTCCGGAGGCAGGAGGTCGTCTAGAGATTGGGAGGCGAAGGTCTGACAGACGCAGGTCGGCTCGAAGCCCTCCCCTTGATCGGAAATCACCCAACAGTAACCTTCCCTAGAGCAGGAAAATTCCACCATAATGGCTTTAGCGGGATCGAGACGGTTGCCGTGGGTGGCGGCGTTCACCAGCGCCTCCTGGAGTCCTAAGCGCAGTTCGTCTTGAAATTGCTCGGGAATCGGCGCTAAGAGTAGATCGAGAATGGGGCAGAGATAGAGAGTAGAGGAAAAGCTGAGGGTTGACCAGTTCTGCTTATTGAGGGGCAGGGAAATCGCAATCACGCAAGTTACCTCATGGCTGAATCATGTTGCGGGTTAGCCGGGACGGCGCCCGAAAAAATTATTTTCTCTAGGGCAAGAGAGACGTTTAAGCGTCCGGGAAGTCTCCTTAAAACGTCTGTGTGAGGAGGCGCGAAAAAAAGTTCAGAAAAAGCCTACGGTGACGAGAGCGGGAAGAGTCATAGCGTTAAGGGGGCCGGTCAGGAAACCATCCTGAAAGTCCAAGCGCTTCCTATTATACCATTGCCCCCGGAGGCGCAAGCGCCATCTTCCCCACCCCAAGAGGTCGTCTATTTATGGTATTAATAAAGTTTTGACCGTTGGCCACCCATAGATATAGCAGGCTTAAATTGGGTGGCGGAGCAATCCAGTGGGCGCTCCACCCCTTGGCAAGGGAGAAGCTGACTCGGATTCTGTTCATGATTGACTTAGGGGCGCTATATCTGTCATCTGATAACTGGTATCTGAATCTCTGTCTAAGCGCCGCCCCGGAGTTTATCCAAGACCGTCCGGTCTTCGAGGGTGGAGGTGTCGCCGCTGACCTCCTGCCCCGCCGCTAGGGAACGGAGCAAGCGCCGCATAATTTTGCCGGAGCGGGTTTTGGGGAGAGCGTCGGTAAAACGAATTTCTCCCGGACGGGCGATGGCGCCGATTTCCTGAACCACGTGCTCTTTTAAAGTCTGGGCCAATTCGGCGCTGGGGGACTGGCTTCCGTCCAGCACCACAAAGGCGAAAATCGCCTCCCCGGTAATTTCGTCGGGGCGCCCCACGACGGCGGCTTCCACCACCAGGGGATGGGAGACCAGCGCCGACTCGATTTCCATGGTTCCCAAACGATGGCCCGCCACGCTAATGACGTCGTCCACCCGACCCATGACCCAGAAGTACCCCTCCTCGTCCTGACGAGCGCCGTCCCCGGCAAAATAGACGTATTGATCATCCTGAGGCGGGATTTGCTCCCAGTAGGTGCGGCGGAACCGTTCCGGGTCGCCATAGACGTTGCGGATCATGCTGGGCCAGGGTTTTTTAATGACCAAATAACCCCCCTGGTCGTCCGTCACCGGCGCTCCGTCTAGATCCACCACCTCCGGCACAATGCCGGGGAAGGGGCGACAACAGGAGCCGGGTTTA
This sequence comes from Cyanobacteria bacterium RI_101, assembly GCA_016471375.1. Classification (GTDB taxonomy): domain Bacteria; phylum Cyanobacteriota; class Cyanobacteriia; order Cyanobacteriales; family Microcystaceae; genus Synechocystis. Next base: position 3,230 of record WGLZ01000052.1, on the reverse strand, counting down.
GTCCCCAAAGCGCCGGGAAGGGGCGTGATCATAATGCCGCCGGTTTCCGTCTGCCACCAGGTATCGACGATGGGGCATTTTTCCTGACCAATGACCCGGTGATACCACATCCAGGCTTCCGGGTTGATGGGTTCCCCGACAGTGCCCAGAAGGCGGAGGGAAGAGAGGTCTCGACTTTGGGGCAACGCTTCCCCCTGGCGCATAAAGGCCCGGATAGCGGTCGGCGCCGTGTAGAAAATATTGACGCCGTATTTTTCAATCACGTCCCAGAAACAACCGGGATTGGAGGGGCGGGGCACCCCTTCGTACATGACCGCGGTGGCGCCGTTGGAGAGGGGGCCATAGACGATATAACTGTGGCCGGTAATCCAACCCACATCGGCGGTACACCAATAAACGTCGGTGTCCTTGAGGTCAAAAATCCATTTAGTCGTAATGTGAGTGTAAAGGTTATAACCCCCGGTGGTGTGAACCACGCCCTTGGGTTTTCCCGTGCTCCCAGAGGTGTAGAGGATAAAGAGTAAATCCTCGCTTTCCATCGGCTCCGCCGGACAATCGGCGCCGACCTGGGTTTTTAGTTCTCGCCAAAGAACGTCCCGCCCCGGCTTTAGGGTCATTTCTTCTTGCGTCCGCTCCACCACCAACACTTTTTCCACCGAGGGCGCGCCGTGCTCCAGCGCCAAATCTACTTGGGCTTTGAGGGCGATGGTTTTATCCTTACGGAAACCGCCGTCCGCGGTGATCACCACCTTGGCTTGGGCGTCCACTAATCGGTCCCGGAGGGCTTCGGCGCTGAAACCGCCAAAAACGACGCTATGGGGAGCGCCGATGCGGGCGCAGGCCAGCATGGCGATGGCGGCCTCGGGGATCATGGGCAGGTAAATGGCCACCCGGTCGCCCTTTTTCACCCCCAGTTCCTTGAGGGCGTTGGCCATTAAACAGACTTCCCGGTGCAGTTCCCCATAGGTTAAGACCCGGGAATCCCCCGGCTCCCCTTCCCAGATAATGGCGGCTTTATTGCGGCGCCAGGTGGTCAGATGCCGGTCAAGGCAGTTGTAGGCGATGTTGATCTGCCCGCCAACGAACCATTGGGCGAAGGGCGGTCGCCAGTCCAAAACTTTGTCCCATTTTTTAAACCAGTGCAGTTCTTGCTCCGCCAGTTCTCCCCAAAAGCGCTCCGGGTTGGCGGCGGCTTTGCTGTAGAGTTGCTCGTACTCCCGTTCGCTACGGATATAGGCTTGGTCGCTAAAGCTCTGGGGCGGGGAAAAACGGCGCTTTTCCTGAAGGATGGACTCAATGGTGGGATCGGACATGGGCAAAATCCTTAATCGCTGGGGTCTGAGGTCGGTTTGACCGGTCGGGTTGGAACCTCGACAAAGACCCCAACCCATTCGCTTAGTGTACCGTTAATGACTCCCTTGGCTCTAGCGGCGCCGGGACTGTAAAGTTTTGTTACAGGGTTGTGTCGGCGCTAAGGTTATGAGAAAGGCGTTTATCGGTTTGTCGGCGCTGGACGCTTTAGTTCAAGGAGATCGTTTGCAGTATGGAAACCCATCTATAGCATTTACAGGTGAGTCATGGACAAAGTTCCTGTTAGCCCTTTACCCGTCCGGTTTTTGGAGTAGGTGGCGTTTACGTCTCGTTTGAAAATGCTATAAGTTGCTTCAGTTCCTAATAAATGGGAAGCTTCTTGTATGTTCTAAAGCAGACCTCTGTGAAATCACATTTAAGTTAACTGATATGCAAAACCTTTTTACCTAAACAGCTGTCTATGTATTTCAGCTTGTATGTAAGCGCCTATGATTTTACCCTTTTCCAAAAGTTAAACTAGGAATATAAATGGGAACAAAATTAAACAGTTAAGATGCTAAAATTTTTCAAGCTCTAGTAGATTAGGTATGCGACCTGCTTCAGTCAGACGATTAACCACACAAACTAAACAAATGGCTAATATATATCCAATTCAGAAAATTTTGTTTGGAAGTCCAGGCACGGGGAAAAGTTATCGAATTGATAATAAAATTATTCCTTTGCAATTAGGAATAGATGTCCAGACTAATCCAGAAAATGTCATCAAAACCGTCTTTCATCCAGAGTATACTTATAGTGATTTCATGGGCAAACTTGTTCCTATTTCAAGGTCAGGAAAAGTCGAATACAACTATTATGAAGGGCATTTTCTGAAGGCTCTAGCGCAAGCATACAAAAATATAAAAGATGCCCATGATAAGGATGGCTCCAAGATCCAAGAACCAAGAAATGCCGTTCTTGTAATTGATGAAATTAATAGAGGGAATTCTTCTGCTATCTTTGGCACTATTTTTCAACTCTTAGATAGAAATAATGATGGTTGGTCAAGTTATGGAATTAATATAACAGAAATTGAATTTTTAAAACTTTTGGAGTTAATAGGAACTAAATTTGGCTATGATTCTCGGGGACAGATTAACGACTATAAATTACCCCCTCACGATGGAGTCGCTAAACTTGAAACATTAGCAAAAAAGATTGAGTTCCTAAAGTTTGATCTCGTAAATAAGGTAATTCATATTCCCCCTAATTTTTCAATCCTAGGAACTATGAACACATCAGATAATTCTATCTACTTCATGGATAGTGCATTTAAACGTCGTTGGGACTGGGAATTTGTGAACTGGGATGATAGCCAACCACCACCACCAACTTATGGTAAAAATGGAACTTTAACCGAAGTCGAATGGAAAAAATTGATCAAAAACTTCAATGGCTTTATTAAAACTCATCATGCTTCTATCCGGGGCATCGAAGATAAACAAGTTGGTTTTTATTTTATTAAACAACCTGTAACATTTGAAAAAATTCAGAACAAGTTGATGTTTTTTGTTTGGGATAGTGTTTTTAACCGAGATAAAAAACCGCTTGCTGATTTACTAAGCCTTAATCGTGACCAGCTAGTTACTTTTGGAGATTTTACTAAGCTCCATAATGAATTCGTACATAAGTTAATACGCTGGCAAGAACCAGCAACTAACCAGAACATACCTGATGATTTTTGAATAGCACTCTTTAATAATCTATGTTTAATTTTTCTAGTCTTAAGTTAGTCAAGAAGGGAGCATCTCACTTTTGCATGGAGTTATTTTGAACGATTGCCTTCGTACTAGGGGCGGGCGGATAGCTGTCCGTTTAGATAAGCACAACGATGCCGCAACACTTGAGATACGTTCTCTACTTTCCACTGTGCTCCGGGT
>WGLZ01000016.1 GCA_016471375.1 Cyanobacteria bacterium RI_101 | reverse complement strand
CAGTCCATTCACGTGCTTTGGCTTGAGGAGAGTAAACTCATCTCCAATCTCACTGACTTTCATCTGCAAGTTTTAGCTTTACTCGGTTCTCCTTGCCAGAAATACTATTGTCTTCCATGAACCTGCGAAATGTAGGTTGTATCCATCCTCTGGCGCTTGCCGTGTGTTCTCCAGCAAAAAAAATCCGTCCTTCTGGCTTGCTTAATTCGTTAAATAATCGCTTTTCCTGAGATTTCGTCGGATAAGCCCAACCGCCTTGCGCCCAGAGATCTTGCGACCAAGAATAACTTATTGCTCCTAAAGAATAACGGCTCGCGCCTGGCAAAAAATATTCCCATTGAGCCAGTAAATAAGCAAGCTTATCCTTGGGGTTTGCAGACGACGGTTAAAAGTCGACATAAATGTCAGGAGCTAGAATTACTCATCTGACCATGATAGCGGGCCGCAACGAATCATAGACAGCCTCCGGTCTGCTCCCGCTTTTCAAGGGAGGGATAAAGTCGGGGCGCCGGCGCTGTTAACCCCCCCCGGAACAATCCCTAAGCGCCGGGATTTTGGGCTAAAAACCGCTCAATCAAAACCAGCGCCACAATGTCGTCCACGGGCCGGGGAGGCGTTCGCAAACCGGCGGGCAAGAGACGGGTTAATCCCTTCGGGGGATAAAATCGCCAATATTTTTCTTTGGCCTCCTGGGTGCTATTGCGCTCGTCCACGGGATAAATGGGCAAATCCGGCGCTAGCGCCGCCAATCGCTCTTGCCACTGACGGGAGGTGGTTTGGTTCCCTAGAATTAGGGTCTTGAGGGGATAAAGCCGTCGCAGACGCTCTAATTCTCCGGGGACTTCATCAGCGGGAATAACGGCGCGGAATTGGAGTTTTCCCGAGTCCACCACCGCGACGCCGCACTTGTCCCGGCCGGGGTCAAACCCTAAGTAGCAGGCCATGGTTAAGAAATACCCAGCAAACTCACCAACAGCGCCTTCTGGGCGTGCATGCGGTTTTCCGCCTGATCCCAGAGTCGGGACTGGGGGCCTTCCATCACCGCCTCGGTAATTTCTTCCCCCCGGTGGGCGGGCAGGCAGTGGAGGACAATGGCTTCGGGGTCGGCTAAGGCTAAAAGGTCTCCGTTAATCTGGTAGGGCTGAAAAATGGGAATCCGTTGTTGAGCCAGATCCTCTTGCCCCATGCTGGCCCAGACGTCGGTATAGAGAGCCTGGGCGCCTTCGGCGGCGGCGCGGGGATCTTCGGTTAAAACAATTTTGGCGCCGGGCGCGGCCACTTTCTCCGCTAGCGCCACAATGGCGGGGTCCGGTTGGTAGGCCGGAGGCGTGGCGATCCGCACTTCCATGCCCATCAGGGCGCCGCCGATAAGAAGGGAATGGGCCACGTTATTGCCGTCGCCGAAGTAGGTGACGGTAACGCCTTCCGTTCGCCCAAAGTTTTCCCGGATTGTTTGCAGATCCGCCAGAATTTGACAGGGGTGCTCCAGATCGCTGAGGGCGTTAATAATGGGAATTTGGGCGTAGTCGGCGAAGGTTTCGAGGTCGCTCTGCTTAAAAGTGCGCACCGCCAGAATATCGATATAGCGATCCAGCACCCGAGCCGTGTCCTGAATCGGCTCCCCCCGCCCCACCTGGGTGACGCTGGGATTGAGATCCAAGACCTGACCCCCCAGTTGGTACATAGCGGCGCTGAAGGAAACCCGAGTGCGGGTGGAGGCTTTATAAAATAAGAGACCTAAAATCTGGGGACAATGGGGCTTTTTCTCGCCGCTCTTCAGTTGGGCCGCCAAATCTAAGACCGCTTGTAGTTCCTCTACGGTCAAGTCGGCGATGGATAAGAGATCCCGACCTTTCAATTCGCCTAGCCCCATAGTCCGCGTCTCCTAATACTCAAGACAGAGAAAGACCCCAGTATAAACCGTAGCTTGGGAATTAGGGCCAATTCCTAATCCCCAATCACCGTCACTTCCGATTCCCGAAAATGGGCCTTAAACCGCCCCTCGAATTGCACTAAAACCGGTAAGTTGGCGCTGATGGGCCGCCCCTGCCAGTCGTGGAGAATGGCGACCACCTCCCCTTCTAGACCCTGCGCGTCAAAGGCGGTTTGCTTATGTTGGGGATGGTGATAGACCAACACCGACTCAGTGACCCGAACGCGATCGCCAACTTTCATAAAAATTCTCAAAACTCGTAACACAGGGTTCCGGCGGCGCCGGCGGTTTTACCATTATTGACTAAAACGGCGCCGATCTTGAACGGGGTTGCCTGGGTTAACCAAGAGATTGGGGAATACCGGTCAAACTAAAGGCCCGAACCTCCGTAATTTGGACGGGAACCACCCGCCCCCGCAGGCTGGCAATCTGGCCGGGGAAGAAGGTCAAGCGATTGCCCCGGGTGCGTCCCATCACCTGGCCGGGGTCTTTGGGATTTTCTTCCTCCACTAAAACGTCCTCAATTCGTCCTAGATAGCGCCGGGAGCGCTCCCCCGCCTTAATCGAGACTAAATGGTTGAGGCGCTGGAGTCGGTCCACTTTAACTTCCTCCGGCAGTTGATTCTCCCACAGCGCCGCGGGGGTGCCGGGGCGGGGGGAGTAGGCGGCGGTGTTGAGCTGGTCGAAACCAATGTCTGCCACAACTTTTAGAGTATTTTCAAACTGGCTCTCCGTTTCCCCCGGAAAACCGACAATGACGTCGGCGCTGAGCGCCGCGTCGGGCATCAGTTCCCGAATCCGGTCGATGATTTGGCGATAGCGCTCGATGCTGTAGCCCCGTTTCATGGCCTTTAAAATCTCGTTGTCCCCGGACTGGAAGGGAATATGGAAATGCTCGCAGACCTTCGGCAATTCTTGACAGGCTTTGATCAGGCGCTCGGTGAAATAACGGGGATGGCTGGTGGCGAACCGTAGGCGCTCGATCCCCTCAATGTCGTGGACAAAATAAAGTAGGTCGGTAAAGGTGTGGAGATGGCGCCCGGATTCTGTGGCGCCGGGTAAATCCCGCCCGTAGGCGTCGATATTTTGCCCCAGCAGGGTGATTTCCTTATAGCCTTGGCGGGCTAACTCCGTCATCTCCGTCCGAATCGCCTCCGGGGTTCGGGACTGCTCCACCCCCCGCACATTGGGCACCACGCAGTAGCTACAGCGCTCGTTACAGCCATAGATCGCGTTCACCCAGGCGGTGACGGCGCTGTCCCGGCGGGGTTTGGTAATGTCCTCCATAATGTGGACGGCCTCCGTGGCCACCACCTGTTGTCCGGCGAAAACCTGCTCCAACAACTCCCCCAACCGATTGGCGTGTTGGGGCCCCATGACTAAATCCAACTCCGGCACCCGCCGCAGAAGTTGTTCTCCCTCCTGTTGGGCGACGCACCCCGCCACAATCAGGGTTAAATCCGGTTGGGTCTGCTTCCGCTTCGCCTGTCGGCCTAGGTAGGAGTAAACCTTTTGTTCGGCGTTATCCCGAATCGTGCAGGTATTGTAAAGAATCAAGTCGGCGCCGTTGGGATCTTCCGACCATTCCATTCCTAAATTTTCTAACACCCCCGCCATTCGCTCCGAGTCGGCTTTATTCATTTGGCAACCGAAGGTGGTGATGTGATAGCGCCGGGGCGAGGGAGTCATGGGGGGAACGGATAAAAGCGTGCAGTCTAGTAGTTTAGCAAGAATCCCAGAAAGATTAAACGTCGAAATAGTAACGCACGGCGCCGGTTTCCGGGTCGTTGCCCACATCCACAATGCCCTTGCGCATCCCGTCCCGGAGAACCGCTTCCGTTTCCTCGGGCCCGAGACCTGTGAGGATCATGGCTTGGGCCAGGGAAAGAACGCGGTTATTTTTTTCGGCGCCTTCAATCAATTGATGGAGGGGGCCGGCGGGGTGAACTTTCGCCTGGAAGGTTTGCAAATTTTGCTGGAGCCGGACGTCGAGGCGGTCGATCTTTTCCAACATTTGGTGACCAAAGTGGAGGGGGCCAAAGCCCTGATCCGGCGGTAGTAAAAGTTGAAGGTCTTCGTTTTTGCGATTGACCATCCCCGGAATTAAAAACAAATCAATGAACTGTCCGATGCCTCCCACCCCGATGGTCAAAAACCAAATGGTTCCCGTGACAGGCTTGCCCAGATAGAAACGGTGCAGACCGCAGAACCCTTTCAGGCCGCAGGCCCAAAGAAGGTAGGCGATAACAAGACTTTTGGGCTTGGGGGCGAGGGTGGCGCTCATGGCTGGGAAGGGGGCAAGGGCTGGGACATCATTTCCGATTCTAGCGAACCCGCCAGGGCGGAAAACCGAAACCCGGCGCCGATAATGTCCCCTCAACCTTAAGTCCGCCGTTTGCGGGATCAGCCCTCTCAAACTCGACCAGGGCGGAAAACCGGAACTCGGCGCCGATAATGTCCCCTCAACCTTAAGTCCGCCGTTTGCGGGATCAGCCCTCTCAAACTCGACTGGTTCAGGAAAAAATAATCTGCGAGCCGGGCGCGTTGATTTTCACCGTCAACACCTGACGCTGGGCGAAGGTTTGGCGCAGTTGGGGATGAACTTCCGGCGGCGCGAAAAAGAGCATAAACCCCCCCGCCCCGGCGCCGAGGAGTTTGCCGCCCCAGGCGCCGGCGCCGCGGCCGAGGTCGTAAAGGCGGTCGATTTCGGGATTGGAAATGCCCTGGTCTAAACTGCGTTTGGCTAACCAGGCTTGGTGTAGTAAGTCCCCAAAGGCGGCAAAGCTCTGAGCGCCGGTGAGAATCTCCCAGCCCTGATCCACCATCCGGCGCATGGTTTTCAAGGTGTCCCGGTTATCCCCCACCCGCTGGAGTTGTTTTTCCACCACCTGGGCCGCCCGGCGCTTGATGCCGGTGAAAACAATAAATAAATGGTCTTCAAACTCCTGTAGGCGCTGGGGTGAAAGGGGCAAACGATGGACAAGAATATCCGTCTCGGTTCTAAATTCCACGAGGTTAAAGCCCCCCAGCGCCGCCATTAATTGATCTTGACAGCCAACTTTGTCCTGAACTAAATGGCGCTCGACGTAGATGGCTTCGTAGGCTAAATCCAGGGGCCGAATAAACTCGCCCTTAAAACTGTGGAGCGCCTGAAGGAGGGAGACCGTAAAGGCCGAAGAGGAGCCTAAACCCGTAAAGGCCGGCAGATCCGCCACGTTGTGAAGCTCGATGTCCTTTTCCAAACCGCAGAGCTTCAGACATTCCCGAAAGACCCGATGCTCCATTTCGTCTGGGGTTTTTACTAACTCCACTTTGCGGTAGGAGACGCGAATGGAATAGTCGAATAGGTGACTGAGAAAGGGACTAGCGGTAATATAGGAAAACTTATCAATCGCCGTGGCTAAGACCGCGCCGCCTTCTTTTAAAAAATATTCGGGGTAGTCCGTGCCGCCCCCAAAAAAGCTAATTCTGACCGGCGCTCTGGAAATCAACATAGGCGAGAAGGACGGGGGCGAATGGTTAAAAATCATACCCTGGATCGAGATCCTAGGACTAGCTGGGGTCTCGATCCCCCCATGATTGACTCACAAGTCTTGGGTTGTCTGTTTAACCGTCTCTCGCCCCCTAAATCCCCCAATTCTGGGGGACTTTGAGAAGTTTCCCCCCTTTCAAAGGGGGGTTAGGGGGGATGTCTGATGGATGGGTGTGAACCGTAGCCCCCTACAATGGGACAATCTAGGACAGTTAACAACGGGTTAAACGCGACAACAGTATGGCCAAGGCGATCATCATTGGGTTAGGGCGTTCGGGTATCGCGGCGGCGAGAGTCCTCCGCAGGGACGGCTGGGAAGTGACCCTGACGGATCGGGCTATTAATGAAACCCTTGCGGCGCTGGGCGCTCCCCTAGAAGCAGAGGGCATTACTGTTCAACTGGGTCAAACGCTCAGTTGGGAAAACCAGAATTTTCCCGATCGCCTGGTCGTCAGCCCCGGCGTTCCTTGGGATTTGCCCCTCCTCAGCCAAGCGAGGGAAAAGGGCGTAGAGGTGATGGGAGAGTTGGAACTGGCTTGGCGGTATTTAAAACAGTATCCCTGGGTTGGCGTTACCGGCACCAACGGCAAAACCACCACCACTTCTCTGATTCAAGCCATTTTTGAAACCGCCGGACTCCAGGCGCCGGCCTGCGGCAATATTGGTTACGCGGCCTGCGAGTTGGTCTTAGAAAACCGCCGTTTTGACTGGATTGTGGCCGAAATTAGCAGTTACCAAATCGAAGCCTCCCCCACGGTAGCGCCGGAAATCGGCCTCTGGACGACTTTTACCCCCGACCACCTAGAGCGCCACAAAACCCTGGAAAATTACTACGGCATTAAAGCCTCCCTTTTGCGGCGCTCCAAAAGCCAAATTTTTAACGGCGACGATCCCTACCTCCGCCAACGGGCGCCGGAGGAATACCCGGAGGCCTACTGGACGAGCGTCGAGGGGCCGGCAACCCTGCCTTGTCCGTTGAGTCGGGCCGCCTATCTCCAGGACGCCTGGGTCGGAGCTTTTGGGGAACTGCTCCTGCCGGTTCATCTCTTCAAAATGGTCGGGCGCCATAATCAGCAGAATTTACTGATGGCTTCTGCGGCGGCTCGACTGGCGGGCGTTGATAAAAAAGCCATTACCCAGACTTTATTAACCTTTAACGGCGTGCCCCATCGTCTGGAGAAAATTTGCAGTATCCAGGGCGTGGAGTTTATTAACGACAGCAAGGCCACCAACTACGACGCCGCGGAGGTGGGCCTCGCTTCCGTAACGGCGCCGGCTATCCTTATCGCCGGGGGAGAGGCCAAGGCGGGGGAAGACCGAGCTTGGTTAGCCCAGATCCAAGCCCGCGCGGCCAAGGTTCTGTTAATCGGCGCCGCGGCGCCGGCCTTCGCCCAACGGCTCCGGGAAGTGGGTTATAAAAATTACGAGATCGCGGAAACGATGGATCGGGCCGTTAAGCGGGGTCTAGAGGCGGCGCTGGCCCTCGGCGCTCGTTGCGTGCTCCTTTCGCCGGCCTGCGCCAGTTTTGACCAGTATAAAAGCTTTGAGGAGCGGGGCGAGGATTTCCGGCGCCGGTGTTTGGAATTGGCGAGTTAAGGTAACGTTTTTTTACAGTTGGCGCAGTTAAGACGCAAAAACCGATACAACGGGGAATAGATTCGGTTTCGCCCAATGAGGGAATAATGCGTCAACGACTACAGAAAATTCTCGCCATCGCTCTTCTTTCTCTACTGCTCTGGACAGGGGTTACCGCCTGCGCCCCGGAACCGCCCTCTCGCTTTGAGCAGGCCCAACAGCAAAGCACGGAACGCGGCGCTAAGGCCGTGGCTAAGGACTCGACCCAGGGGAGCGACTTTAATCGCTTTTTCCCCCCCGCGGGTCAAGGCTTTGAGCGGGTCTATACCCAGGAGAAAAAAGGGTTCGCCGAAGCCAAGCTGAAAAAAGACGGTAAGGATTTAGCGGTGATGGCCATTTCCGACGTGGTCAACACTCCCGGCGCCGCCGATAAATTTAAAGCCGCCAGCGCCCAAATTAAGGGCTTTCCCGCCGTCCAACAGGGTTCCACCGCCACCGCGGTTTTAGTGGCGGACCGCTATCAGGTGAAAGTCCTCTCCCGTGACCCCAGTTTCAGCGCCGCCGACCGGGAAACCTGGCTCGGCAAATTTAATTTAAAGGGTCTCGCCCAACTTAAATAAGTAAGAGCCTTTGACTTTGTCCCTCACCCTAAATCCCTCTCCCTCCTTCGGCAGGCTCAGGAACCGGGGAGAGGGACTTTGACTCCCCTTCTCCCGCTCTGGGAGAAGGGGCTGGGGGATGAGGGAAATGGATAAACTGACAAATCTAAATTTTTAGAGGATTAATCCCGTGAGTAAATCAATTTTTGAACTGGTGGATCAACTCCCCCAGGGCGGTCTGACCATTACCCTGCTTAAGTCTCTAGACTTTGTTGTCCCCGGCCAGTGGGAAAACATCGTCGGCTTTGAAAACACCATCCGTAAAGTTACCGGCGAAACCGACGAAGACCTGATTCAACAAATCGGCGAGCGGGCGGTCTGGCTCTTTAACGATAAATCCCAGGGCTACCAAAACGCCCTCTGGCTCTACCAAACCGTGGACGCCACCGACGGGGCCCTCGGCGCCGCGGCGCTGGCGAATAAAGTGGGGGAAAAGGTCTCTTTCCTCGGTTTTCTGAATAAAATCACCCCCAACCCGGAGAAAGCTCAGGCGCTGGATCTCTCCATTAAATTGGTGGCGGAACTGGTGGCCTTTTGCCAAATTAACGGCATTCCCGGCGACAGTATCGGCGATTTTGTCGCTTCTTTGGGGGACTATAGCGGCGAATCCTTGATGCGGATGGCGGCGCTGGTCTGTTTTGACGGACTCATTCCCCTAGGGCCTAATTTTGTCTTGAAATCCTTGGATTTTCTGGAAAATCTGACTCCCAAAGAACTGGAGCAAAACGGCACTTTTAGTAAAATTAAACCCCTAATTCCCGGCAACGGCGCCGCGGGTCAGTTGGACTTCATCGGCCAAAGTCTGGATTCCGTCAAGGGCTGGATGACGGGTTTTGTCTCCGACCGGGGACTGACGCCGGAGAAGGTGATCGGCCATCTGCGGGGCTTTATGGAGGTCTCCGAGGATAAGCTGGACTACCTCGCCGCCTTTATCGATATGTCCACTAATTACTATGAGCACACCGGGATCCAAACCCTAGCTCACCGTTTGATCGAGCGGGCCGTGGCGGAAATTTAGGGCGCTTCTCCTAGGCCTAATTCAGTTTGCATTGGGGTTGGGGGCGAATCTCTCGGGGAGACTCCCACTGCCAGCCCCCTGGCCCCGGCGCTCGGCGAAGGAGAAAAATACGGCTCTCGCAGAGGGTTTCCCCGTTTTTAAGATGGTAACGAAGCCCGAGTTTAACGGCGGCGAAAGCGGCGTCGGCCCGCAAAATTTTCTCGCCGTAAACCTCGACCCGGTAGGCTAAATCAAGACGATCTCCATCGTCGCTTTGGTTAAGGGCTTGATAATAGCGCCGGAGAGCCAAACCCGGCGCCGGCGTCCCTGGTTCGGGAACCTGGGGTTGAGGGGGGTCAAGAGTCCGGGGCGGGTTGCCTGAAGCGGGAAGGGGACGCGTCGCCTGCCGCGATGAACCGTCTTGACCTTGCAAACCGCCGCTCTTTTGCTCATTGCCCCATCCCCTAATCTGCAAGTTTGGCCAAAAAGGCCCTCCCCCCAATCGATAAAGACCATAGCCAAAGGCGCCGCCTAGAAGCAGAAGACCTAAAGACCAACCGGCGATCTGGGAAAAATTCGGCAGAATCCAAATCGAATCCAGATTAGACTCTCTCTGTTTTTGGGATTGTTTCCGCGTTGGCGCTGGGAACGGCGCCGGCGGTAGGGGCGGAAGGGTCGAGGGAGGAGACGGTTTCCCCTTAGACGAGGCGGCGGGGAGCTGATCTTCCGGGCGGAGGAGGAGAAAACGCCCACCCCCACAGTCCCCGCATCGATGGGGTTTATGGGAAGACCGAAATCGGCGTCCGCATTGACCGCATTGATAGGTCAACATGGAGAGAAACAAGCTTTTTGAACTATTTTCTCTTTGATTGTAGCAGTATTGACCCAAATAAGGAGAGTTAAACTGGCGACTTGTTACCTAATCCTCGGGGTAGTCTATCTGAGCCAGCGCCCGAAGCAAGACCTCCGGCCCGGCGCCGGGTTGGGGAACCTGTTCGCTTAAATAGCGTTTCCAGCGCCGACTGCCGGGTTGTCCTTTGAATAAATTGAGGAGATGACGGCTGACGCTGTGGAGGCGACCGCCTTGGGCTAGGTGGCTTTCGCAGTAGGGAATCAGGGCTTCTACCACCGCCCGACGACTGGGGCTAGGCTCGGCGCTGTGAAAAATAACCCGATCCGCGGCGGCGAAGAGATAGGGGTCTTCGTAAGCGGCTCGACCGATCATGGCCCCGTCCGTCTGAGTTAAGTGAGCCTGAACGTCCGTTAAATTATCAATACCGCCATTAATTTCAATCGCCAGATGGGGAAAATCCTGTTTGAGGCGATAGACAAAATCGTAGCGGAGGGGGGGAATCGTCCGGTTTTCCTTGGGGCTAAGCCCCTGGAGCCAAGCCTTGCGGGCGTGGACAATGAAATGACGACAGCCGCCCTGGGCGACGGTTTCCACAAAGCGCCGGAGGTTTTCGTAACTGTCTTGGTCGTCAACGCCGACGCGGTGTTTAACCGTGACCGGAAGGGAGACCTGAGCCATCATGGCCGCCGCGCACTCCGCCACCCGCTCCGGCCGGGCCATCAAACAAGCGCCGAATCGACCGTTTTGCACCCGGTCGCTGGGACAACCGACGTTGAGATTAATCTGGTCGTAACCCCAATCGGCGCCAATCTGGGCGCACTGGGCGAGGCTCTGGGGATCGTCCCCCCCCAGTTGCAGAACCAGGGGTTTTTCCATGGGGTCAAAGTCCAATAATTTAGCCCGGTCGCCCCGCAGAATCGCCTGGGCGGTAATCATTTCCGTGTAGAGCAACGTCCGACGAGTCAAGCGCCGCAGAACCGCCCGGAAGTGGCGGTCGGTGTAATCCATCATGGGCGCGACGCTCAGGGGAATGATCTTGACCATCCGAATCCCTAATCCTCTCCCTGGGGTTGCAACCCCGACCCCACCGGCGCCACGGCGGTCAGTTGCAGATCGGGATGGTCGCCCATCACCTGTTGCAGGTTCCAGCTATTCTTAAAGAGCAGAACCGGGCGGTCCCAGTTATCCTTCACCGTTAAAGTGTTAAACACCCGCCCCGCTTTATCCAGCGCCGCCCAACCGGCGCCGACCCAACGGGCGAGGCTGTAGCCCAGGGGTTCCAACTGAGTTTCCACGCCGTACTCGCTCAGGAGACGGAACTGGACGACTTCAAACTGCAATTGCCCCACCGCGGCGAGGATCGGTTCCCGGCGAAACTGGTCGAGGGAATACATGATTTGAATCGCGCCTTCTTCCCGCAGTTCCCGGATGCCCTTTTGGAACTGTTTAAATTTAGAGGGATTAGGATTTTTCAGATAGGCGAAGAGTTCCGGCGAAAAACAGGGAATGCCTTCATACTCCAGTTTCGGGCCGATATAAATGGTGTCGCCAATGGCGAAGACGCCGGGGTTATTTAAGCCAATGACATCGCCGGGGTAGGCCTCTTCGATGGATTCCCGGTCCTGGGCAAAGAGCTTTTGGGGCCGGGATAACCGCACCGTTTTCCCCGTCCGGGCGTGGTTGACGGCCATATCCTTTTCAAATTTTCCCGTACAGACCCGCACAAAGGCCACCCGGTCCCGGTGTTTCGGATCCATATTGGCCTGAAGTTTGAAGACAAAGCCGGAAAATTCCGGGTAGGTGGGATCTAAAGCGCCGAGGGTGGAAGCCCGCCCCGCGGGTTTAAGGGCGTATTTCAAAAAGCGGTCTAGGAATAATTGCACGCCAAAATTGCTCATGGCGCTGCCGAAGAACACGGGCGTCATCTGCCCCTGGTGAACTAACTCCGCGTCCAATTCTCCGCCTAATTCCGAGAGTAGTTCCAAGTCCTCCTGAAGTTGCCCGTAGAGTTCCGGCTCCAGACTCCTTTCCAACTCCGGGTCGTCCAGCGCCAGAACCCGTTCCTTGGCCGCCTTACTGCCGTGACTTTGGCGCTCGAATAGATGGACTAAATGGGTTTGGCGGTCGTAGATGCCCTGAAAACGGTCGCCGCCGCCGATGGGCCAGTTCATGGCGAAGGTGGCTAACCCCAATTCCTGTTCAATTTCGTCCAGCAATTCCAGAGGTTCCCGCCCCGGACGGTCTAATTTATTGACAAAGGTAAAAATGGGCAGACCCCGCAGACGACAGACTTCAAATAACTTGCGGGTCTGGGGTTCCAGCCCCTTGGCGACGTCGATGAGCATCACGGCGTTATCCGCCGCGGCCAGGGTGCGGTAGGTGTCTTCGCTAAAGTCTTGGTGTCCGGGGGTGTCCAGCAGGTTAATTTGACAATCTTGATAGCTAAATTGCAGAACCGTGGAGGTGATGGAAATCCCCCGCTGTTTCTCCATCTCCATCCAGTCTGAAGTGGCCTTCCGTTGGGCTTGACGGGCCTTGACGGCGCCGGCGGAGTGGATAGCCCCTCCGTAGAGCAACAGTTTTTCCGTCAGGGTGGTTTTACCCGCGTCCGGGTGGGAAATGATGGCGAAATTACGACGGCGCTCGACCGCCTGCTGGAGTTCCTGGAGGAGTTCGCTGGACATGCTGGGGAAGTCTGGACAAAAGACTGGGTTTTCTATCCTAACCAAATTCCTCCCCCAGCGGCGCGGTTGTGGGGAAAGCCCCCTTGGAAAGGGGGGCGTAAGTTCAAATCTGTCGATGATCTACCCCGGCCGGTTATCACACTGGGATGTCGCCCCTTTTTCCACCATCGCTGAGCGCCGACGCGGATAAATCTTCAAACAGCGCCCTAGGTTAGACTAAGGAGAACAGCGACGAGGATTTGACCCATGACCCTAGCCCTCGACCGAGAAATTGTTTATCCCGAGAGCGATGGCCAACCCATGGCTGACAACACCGAGCAGTTTAAGTGGATTGTCCTTCTGAAGGAGAATTTAGAGTGTCTATTTGCTCAGGATAAGAATGTTTTTATTGCGGGCGATTTACTCTGGTATCCCGTGGAAGGCAAACCGGAAATTGCGGCGGCGCCGGATGTGATGGCGGCGCTGGGGCGGCCCAAGGGCAAACGCAAATCCTATCGGCAGTGGGAGGAAAATGATCAGCCCCCCGATGTGGTCTTTGAAATTTTATCCCCCAGCAATACCTTCAGGGAGATGACCAAAAAGTTAAAGTTCTACGACCATTACGGCGTAGGAGAATACTATGTTTACGACCCGGAGAAAAACGAATTGACGGCGCTAGAGCGCCGGGACGGGGAATTAACAGTGATTGAAGAAGTGGACAATTGGGTCAGTCCCCGTCTGGAGATTCGGTTTGAACTCACCCCTGAAACCCTAAATGTGTACTATCCTGACGGACGCCCCTTTTTGTCCACCGTCCAACTGGCGGAACAGGCGGAACAGGAAAAACTCCGGGCCGAGCGGGAAAAGTTGCGGGCGGAAGCAGAAAAGGCCCGAGCTGATTTAGCGGAGACAGAAAACCAGCGTCTAAAGGCGCTGTTAGCCGCGGCGGGGATTGTAGCTGAGTGACATACTCCCGACACTGACCGCTATGCGTTACAGCGCGGGCTTCTCCCACCGGAAAGTCGTTCTACGATGAAACCGGACTGGAGTACTTTATAGTGAGACGATGGCCAACCCCACTTTTATTTAATTGTTTGTGTTTCACCTATTCGTAAACCGTGCAACGAGGACACTTGTTTGAGGTCGCAATGCCACAAATCAGAGGCTTATCAGTCACTTCACCGAAAGAATTGGAACCTACCAAGGAGACAGATCCAGGCATTTCCCAGATTGCTATTATACAAAAGTTTCGGCGGTGTTTTCGTAAAAACTGGGTAGCACCAAAGGACAAAAGCTCGAACACGCTTCGCTATGTCAAACGCCTAGTTCTTTCCTGGCAGTTTTTGTAATGTGACTGTTTTGTATAGAAACCCATGTTAAAGCTTTCTAAATCTTGCCTTGCTTGAAGATTATTCGGAGCATAATATATCATTGACGCTCTGCTTTTTTGTATTGCTATAATGCTATGATTTTCGTTTCCTATTTGATCTAGATGTATCCAAGTTTCTATGGTTGGATTGGCTGCCAGTATTTTGCAGTATTGCTCTCCAAGGTATTCTCCCATTTGAAAAGGAATAGGACTAACTTTTTTGAGTTGAAGACTTCGTCTTTCTATTTCTTTTTTTTGTTTTCTCTCTTCTTCCTTCCTCATTTTTTCCCTTACATTTACATAGCAAAGATCATTTAAATAATCAGCAATAATTTGTCCAGCCCTTCTAGCATAGCTTTCTCTAAAAGGACTTATTGATTCAACCTTCCGTTCATTTTCTATTTCTTGTTGCCTACATTCTTCATAGGCAGTATTTTGTGCTAAATAGACCGGTGGTGGTTGATAAAACATTTTCGGGACAATAGTTTTAGTTACTTAAGCTGATGGAGTAGTCATAAATAATTTATAAAGTTCTAAATGGTATAACCTTTACAGAACTAGTCTTGGTAAATTTACAGCTTAGATGTGATCACTATAGCGGTGTCTGCGCTAGTGAGGGACAAATAAGATTGCTAAAATCCTTACTCAGTAAGGGGTTCAGCGTTCTCACACGCCTGAATACCGCTATAGCGTTATCTTAATTTTTCATCATCTAAACCGCCATATTGCCAGTAGCGATCATCACTACTTCCTCTGACTCGACCTAAGACATTGCCTGATTTATCATAGCATTTATACCATGTATAACCAAGAATGTTACTTTTCTTTTTAACCCTCCTTGTTTCTGGGGCATATTTTTTAATTAGGTTTTGTACTTTAGGGTTATACCCCTGAATAACACGCATTAGCTCATCATCCTCCGGTGGCGGCGGTAATATATCAAGCGTCCTGACACAATCGTAAAAAGAGGAAATATTTCGCGCTATACATTCCCCTGTATATATGTTGACAATGGCGTAGCCGTCACCTTGATTGATAACGCCATAACAACCTTTTACCGTTACATAGACATCTTGGATAGGCTTAATTTCGCTCATAGATTTATAAATTTGTTGTGGTTATTTAGAATGGTTTTAGGTATCTATTGCTAAAGTTTTAGTTATCAAATTGGGTTAATTCAAATAGCCTCAAACTATGAAGATAATTTGTGAGATCTTGAACTGCTGTTGGATGATAACCTCCATGATTTAAGAATGCTAACGGTGATTTTTTGACTTGATAAGAGATGGCTACATTTGTAACAACTAAACGGGAATAGTGTTCACAATTCCACCCTAGCAATCCATAATGCCAATCTTTAAAACAGCAAAGCGCATGAGCAAGTCTTCGTATTGTCTTTTCGGAAGAAAAGTGCTTAACCTTCATGACAAACTTAATTTCTCTATCTTCTTTGTGGAACACATCTAAATTTTCCCCTAAATCAAAGATATGCTCATCAGATAAACCTATTCCATAATGCCAAAATCCTTTGCTGTGCCAATTCACTAGTTTGCCGTAAAAATTACTGTGGGAATCTCCAAGTCTTGAAACATTTTCAATCTTTTTCCTGATTTTTGAATCATAGATATCCACTTCGCAAAGCAAATTAGATAATACTTCAGTGCTTTCTGGGGCTTTCTCTTGTGCTTTGGATTTTGTCGGAGCCGCTCCTCCCGGTAATATCTCAATTGTCCTGACACAATCATAAAAAGAAGAAATATTGTGCGCCATACACTCTCCTGTTTGTATATTGACAATGGCATAGCCGTGGCCTTGATTGACAACGCCATAGACACCTTTGATAGTTACAAATTCATTGTGGATGTTTTTTATGTTAGTCATAAGTTGACCTATTGGCTAGAGTAATTTAAGGAACTAGCGATTTCTCCAGAAAGTTTTTGCTATCGAGCCAGCTACACCAGGCAAGCCTTTCCTACGTGACAGATTGTTAATCTGCTTATTCACAACGTCTTCACCAACTTTAATAGCAAGACTTAAAACTGGATCAACGGGAGATTCTGGTTTGCGCCCTAGAATCTGTTCAACTTTTTCCTCTGTTAAAGTGAACCACTCTTGGCCTGCAGCATCGGACTTCCAGTACCCCAGTCTTCGAAGATGAGTATGAAGTTCCTTTTCATCATTAATTGATCCTTCCTTTATCCCAACTAAATCTAGCTTATATGGACAGCCAGCTTGCCATTCTTTTAGCCTGTCTGATGCTTCTCTTTTTGTGTAGCCGATTTTATGTAGATTCGTTCCTCTTGCTCGATAGATGTAGATCATAAAAAAAGACTATAGTGTGGGATGTATTGTTATTTAGCTTGCGAGATACGGACTTCGACTGCGCTTAGCCCTCGAATCAAGAGTTTAAGCTATCAGATTGTCTTTCATAAGCTATAGCATTTACATGTGAGTCATGGACAAAGTCCCTGCTAGCCCTTTACCTGTCGCAGTTTTGGAGTGGCTGGCATTTACGTCTCGTTTGAAAATGCTATAGAACGCTGCTAAGATACTTATTGCGGCAGGGGTACATGAGAAATTTTAGCATATTATCCTCCCTTTGACGTGATCCCAAGAAAGTTTCTGGAGATTGCCATCAAAAGTACTTTGAACATACCAAGATACTTTAATCTATCTCTCTTGAGTAGGATAGGAGGTTTAGCCCCCACAAGCATCATTGTCATAACAATAGCGCCGATCGTCACATCTGAAACAACTCGGTAACAAAATTTTACAAACTCCAAGCGAGAGTGCCGATTGCGGAGCCTGTCATTGACAAAAACTTATCATCGGCACCCATTAAGATAGACTTCTCACTTGGAGCTTTTTTGTTTGCAATGGGGTTTAAAAGCCTATCTAGGCGAAGAACTCCGTTAAGAGAGTTTCCCCGACGGGGAGGTTGTACCACTGACGGTTATCGGGCACCAGTTCGTTCAACTGGGGAACCTCTAGGAAGGTGGCGCCCCGGAAGCCGAGGACAATATCGTTATAGTCCCGGTTGGAGCCGTTGTTGAGTTGGACGTCTTCAAAGCTGACGACAGAGCCGTTACCCTGGGCCTTGAGCAAACCAAACTGGTCGGTTTTATCCAAGTTGGCCGTATTCATGGAGAAGAGGGGGCTTTGGAGAATTTTGCCGCTGGGGTTGAGGAGTTCGTCCGCCAAGGTCGTGCCGGAGACCATAACGAGGCCGTAGGTTTCGTTGGCGTTGAGTTGCAGGGTTTTAACGCCCTGATAAGCGCCGTCGTTGTAACTGCCTTCCCAGTCCAAATTGGCGCTGTATTTGGCGCCTTCGGCGCTGTCTCGCACAATCACGGCACCCTGGGCGGTATTACTCAGCGCCCGAGTCAGCGCCGCTTGGGTAAACTCCGCGGAGCCGATTTGCAGGGTTTCCAATCCCTTGAGGCTAAAGATTCCCACCTCGGCGTAATAGGAGCCGCCGGCGTAAAAGTCTTCGCCGCCGTCGTAGAGGAAATCCACGGTCATTAACCCTGTGCTATCGGTGACTAAGACACCCTGGTCAAAGAAGGCTCGGTTACTGTAGGTTAAAAGCTCATTGCCTACCTCGGTTTTGCGCCAGTCCCGGTCGCTGTTGAAGGCCTGATCCACCGAAAGGACGGCGCCAGTGGCGCCTTTGACCTGGAAGAGAACGTCGTTATAATCCTGATCCGATTGCCCCAGATCCACCCGCAGGTCTTCAAAGGCGTAAGTCCCGTTATCGTCAATCCGCACCATCTGGTTCACGGGAGCGCCGCCGAGATTGGCTTCGGGAATGGAGAAAATGGGCAGTTTGCCGGACTGGGAGGAAACGGTAATATTATTCGCTAATTCCTGGGCGGTGGTGTTTTGCACCAACATAAAGCCGAGGCGGTCGCCGGGGGTCATGGCAAAGACCTTGGTTCCCAAATAGGCGCCTTTGTTGAAATTGTTTTCCCAACTGACCACATCTTGGAATTTGGCGCCCTCTGTCCGGTCCCGGATAAAGATGCGCCCCAGGTTGCTGTTGCTGACCGCGCGCCGGGCCGCTTCCTGGGCGAAGGCCAAAGACCCCGCCTGGAGGTTTTCCATCCCCGTCAGACTAAAGACCGCCATCTCGCTCTGGTAGCCGCCGCCGTCGTAGAGGTAGTCGAATTGCAGTAAACCAGTTTGTCCCACGGTAAAGACGCCGGTGGAGAAGGTCGGTTTAGCGGACTCCGTCAGTAGAGCCTGACCGGTGGCGGTGGCGCGGAAATCCCGGTTGGGGTTGATTAAACTGTTCGCCAAGGATAAATTCCCCTGCACGCCCCGGACTTGGAAGACAAAATCGTTGTAGTCCCGGTCGGCGCCGTTACTGAGGGGATTGTCCTCCACCCCAATGGCGCCGAATTGATCCAAGGCGACCATCTGGGTTCCGCCCCCGAGGTTGGCTTCCGGGATAGAGAAGAGGGGAATTTTACCGGTTTGGGCGGCGCTGGCGGGGTCGAGGTAGAGACCGCGGACGGTGTTATTTTGGGTGAGCATAAAGGCCACCGTGTCGCCGGGCTTGAGGGTAAAGCTTTGCAGTCCTAGAAATTCGCCGTTGTTGTAGTCTTTTTCCCAGCCGAGAACAGTATTAAAGCGGGCGCCTTCAGACCGGTCCCGAATTAAGACCCGTCCTTCCTGGGAGTTGCTTAGGGCGCGGCGGGCCGCTTCTTGAATAAAGTCCGTCGATCCCGGCGCCAGATTTTCCATCCCGGTTAGGCTAAAGACCGCCAGTTCCCCTTGATACCAGCCGCCGTCGAAGAGGTATTCCGTTTGAATCATGCCGGTGGGGTTGACCTCAAAAGCGCCGCGCTCGAAGCGGGGCCGGTTGGCGTAGGCGAGGACTTCCGCCCCAGTTTCGGTATTGCGCCAATCGAGGAAGGGGTTAATATTGGCGTCTAACGGCGCCGCGGTCGCGGTCGCGCCCTGCACTTGAATAATGAGATCGTTGTAGTCCCGGTCGCTAAAGTTGGGGTTGCTGTCCTCCCAACCAAAGGTGTCGCCGGCGCCGGTAATGTCGGTAATTTGGGGAGTGACGGAGCCGTTGTTATTAATGTTGCCGAAGGAGTAAAGCGGGCGGATCTGGGTTGACGTCGTGTTGGGGAAGTTAGCTAGATTAGAAACCGTAGAATTGGGAATCAGCATCAGCGCGTAGCGCTCCCCCGGCGCTAGCCAGTAGCTTTGCAGACCCCGATATTCGCCGCTGTTAAAGTTTCTTTCCCAGGCGAAACTGCCGCTAAAGCGGGCCCGGTCGCGGCTGTCCCGGACAAGGACAAACCCTTCGGCGGAATTGCTCAGGGCCCGCCGGGTGGCTTCGAGGGTGAAGGCCGCGGAGTTAATCTCCAGATTTTCCATCCCTTCAATACTGAAAATGGCCACTTCGCCTTTGTAAGCGCCGCCGTCAAAGAGATAATCGATGGCGACTTTACCGGTGTCGCCCACGGTGAAAACGCCGTTGTTATTGCTGAGGGAATCGAGGGTAGCCATGGTCGCGCTCCAAAGAAAAGAGGTT
The DNA here is from genome assembly GCA_016471375.1 of Cyanobacteria bacterium RI_101. GTDB lineage: Bacteria > Cyanobacteriota > Cyanobacteriia > Cyanobacteriales > Microcystaceae > Synechocystis. The sequence continues at coordinate 37,773 of WGLZ01000016.1, read as the reverse complement.
GCCGCGGGGTCTAACCTTGACCCGCTCCTCTAGCTTGGCCGCCCGCTGTTTACGATGGGGTTGACGGGTCTGTCTAACTTTGGCGACGACGTCTAAGAGCGGGTTTGACCAACATGCCAGTCGCATAAGGTTTGTAAAAAGAATGATATTAGGATATAATCCTGATAAAATACTGAGGGAGTTAGATCAATGAAAACTCTTGAGCTACTAGAGGGGATTAATGAAACAGACAATGCCTTACAAGCATTAGACAAGTTTATAGACAGAACATCAAAACCCATGGAGCGTAAGCGCGCATTGGCGGTTCGGATGTGGATAGAAGGAATTGAAACCAAAAAGATACAGGATATTTTAGGCGTCTCAGCGGCGTTTATCAGTAAATGGAAAGTGTGCTTTGCTATGGAAGGAGTGGAGGGACTAAAACTCAAGTATCAGGGATCAAAAGGTTTTTTAGACGCCGATGAAAGACGAGAGATAATTGAATGGCTTCAATCGAAAAACTACTGGATATTAGAAGAATTAGAAGCTTATATAGAAGAAAAATATGGAGTCCAATTTAAATCACGGACAAGCTATTACGAATTGTTTAAAGAAGCAGGTATTAGTTGGAAAAAAAACAAGAAAAAACCAAACAAGAATGAACAGGACGTTGAGAAGCGTCGTCAAAAAAATTAGCGTTTTGGCCCTCCGGGGATCAAGGGGCAAATCGTATCTTAATATACGGTTATAGCTGGGCGGTCACAAAGCAAAGTTTACCCGGTAAAGGCTCTGGCTGATTCGCGCCTTTCTTGCCAGCCAAATTCCCGGGAAGCCATAACGTTTCGTCATATTCTCAATTATTCCAACAATTGGAAAATGAGTCTAATAGCAGTCGCAAGGACTCGCCGTAGTCTATAATAGGCTTTACTTATCGTCTCGATTTTGGAGACTAAATTCATGGGTTTTGTAACTGGAACTATACTTTTCGCCCTATCCCTATTTTTAACAATGGTAGGAGGCGTCGAAATTGGCTATCGTAAGGGCAAAAAAGATTTGAGTCAAGATCAAGACGGTAAGATCGAGGGCTTGGGCTCGATTGACAGCGCCATCTTTGGACTATTGGGTTTATTGTTGGCTTTTACCTTTACCAACGCGTTAAGCGGCCTGAATAGTCGGCGGGCTTCTGTGGTGAACGAAGCCAACGCGATTGGAACCGCCTACCTACGATTGGATCTGTTGGCGCCGGAGAATCAAGCGAGGTTGCGTCCCCTCTATCGAGAGTACCTAGAGGAACGAATTAAGCTATACGCTAGCTTTGACAGTCCCGGCTTAACCCAAGAAATTTTGGCTAAAACGACGACGCTTCAAACTCAAATTTGGCGCTTAACTTCGGACGCCGTCTTACGGGAGAAGCATCCGGCGATTATGACCTTAGCCCTTAGCTCCGCCAATGAGATGATTGACTCCGCCAGCGCCAGAAACCAGGCCGCTATCAACCATCCCCCTAAAATTGTTTATTTGTTTCTGTTTGTTTTCGCAGTCGCCTCGGCGCTGTTAATTGGCTACAACTTAGCTAATAATCCCAAACGTCCTTATTTTCATGTGGTTCTCTTTTGTTTTTTGATTTCCGCCATCGTTTATGTCATTGTCGATTTAGAGTATCCCCGCAAGGGCTTGTTTCAGATTCAGGTAGGAGACCAAGTCTTAATCGATACCTTGGAGGGAATGCGATAAAAAAGGGTGACGCTAACCGGCGCCGGTTTATGATTTATTTAGGCTTCCGATATGATAAAGTTGCGCTGGAGAGTCTAAACGTTGAACTTCCGTTGCCAAAATTTACCGTCGCGTTGATTTCAGCTAGCGCTATCGCTCTAGGTTGATGTAATCTTTATTTCGATTCTGTTTTGACAAAAAAACGAGCGCCGTTACCAAATCTTAGCCGTTACCCACTCAAACCCCGGCAATTCTAGAGCGCCGCTCACGACGTCAGGCGAGTTTAATCTAAACCGCGTCAGGGAAACGTAAAATCGGCGCTTCCTGAAAGCCTCAAGCGGAGGGAGGGATAATGATAAAATTAATTCATAGAATATTTGAGGTAGACAACCATGGTGATTGCTCAAGAGAAATCGACAATTGCGACAGAGGCCAAAACCCTGGTCACATTGGAAGAATATCGGACGATCGCCGAAACGTCCGAGGAACGTTATGAATATTGCAATGGAGAAATAATTGTGATGCCTGGAGGAACCGCAACCCATAGCGCGATCGCCATTAACATCTTGGTTTATTTGGGATTTTTATTGAGAGATACGGATTTTCGTTTGTATAACAGCGATTTGCGGGTGTGGATTCCTGAGTATCATTGTGGAACCTATACCGATCTGATGGTCGTTAACCATGAACCCCAATTTAACGGCGATCGCTCAGATGAAATTCTTAACCCTTTATTGATTGTAGAAGTGCTTTCCCCTTCCACAGAAGCTTATGATCGCGGTGATAAATTTAGAAAATATCGTTCCATACCCAGTTTTTGTGAATATCTAGTCGTTAGTCAAACTGAACCCTACATTGAGCGCTATTTCAAACTAGAACAAGACGCTCGCTGGCAATTACAAATTTACGATCAAAACAACCAAATTATTGCGCTGGAGAGTCTAAACGTTGAACTTCCGTTGCCAGAAATTTACCGTCGCGTTGATTTCAACTAGCGCTATCATTCTGAGTTGATGTAATCGTTATTTCGATTCTGTTTTGACAAAAAACGAGCGCCGCTACCAAATCTTAGCCATTACCAACTCAAACCCCGGTAATTCTGGAGCGCCGCTCACCACTTCAGGCGCGTTTAAAATCTCGGGTTGCCGATGGGGACGATAAAGATAGACTTGGCGATTTTGGCGATCGATTAACCAACCCAATACGGCGCCGTTAGTAATATATTCCTCCATCTTTTTCTGTAAACTAGAGACGCTATCACTGGCGGAACGTAACTCAATCACAAAATCGGGACAAATCGGCGCGAAAGAAGCTTTTTGGTGTTCCGTTAACCGATGCCAGCGTTCTAACTTAATCCAAGCCGCGTCAGAGGAACGAGTCGCGCCATTAGGCAACGTAAAACCGGCGCTGGAGTCAAAGCCAAGTCCCGTCCCATCCCGTTCAGCCCAACTTCCCAGTTGTACGGCGATATTAAAATTGCGATTACCTGTATCCGAAAAAGCGGGAGGCATGACAATGACTTCTCCATTCGCCGCGCGTTCAATCCGTAAATCTCGATTGGCTAAACAAAATTCATAAAACTGTTCCTCCGTCATGGGCGCCGTTGAGGGAAGATCAATCGTCAGAGGAGCGGAAGTCGCTTGCACAAGTAATGTCGTCATGGTTTACTCTGATCCAAAAGTTAACGAAGGAAAAGACTCCGAACTCCCGGCCCGGCTATGGCGATAACTTCTCCGCCTGAGTCTGAAAAAGTTCCGTAACCCTTAAATTAACCTCGGGAAAACCGGGAGATTGAATCGCCATTGAATCCTTAAAATTGCCCGCTTCCTGATAAGACCCCGCGGTTAACGCTAACACCAAGACCGTTTCGGTCTGGGGATCGACAATCCAATATTCAGGAATGCCGCAGGCTTGATACTGCTGGCGCTTGGCCACATAGTCTCGCTCCCGTTGCAACTCTCCGGCGCTTACCACCTCCACCACCAGTAGGGGCGGCGCCATAAAGGAACGAATGGTATTCCGTTTGGACAATTGGGCAATATGCTCTTCTCGAATAATCGTTAAATCCGGGAAACGGTTTTTTGGCTCCCCCTGAACTTCCAACTCTAAACCCTGCCCCCGCACTCGATCTGTACCTAACATTAAGGCGAAGATTAGAAAGAGGCGGTTGGCGATTTGAAAGTTTAGTCCCGATTCAGTGGGCACGGCAATTAATTCTCCATTGAATAATTCATAGCGTTGATCACTATCGTCTTCGTAGGCGAGATACGCTTCAAAGCTGTGAAAGCGAGGCCGGAGAGCTAACATGGCTTAACAGAAGAAATGATTAAGCCTCCATTCTAGCGCCGGCCCAGAGCGGCAAACCTGAGGGTCTGCACTCCAAACGGTTTCTCTTTGCTCCCTCGTCGCTATAATTCGAGGACGATTAAATTCTGGCCCCTCAAATCTTCATTTAGAGCAGGCGCTAGATCAGGGTTGCCTTTGGCTTCAGGATTAGGTAATCGCAACCCGGCGCCAGGGAAACCCGGAAGCGGGTTGTCCCTAAAATTTTCCCGCCTCTGAATCATGGATCTAATTCTCTGCCACCAAACCGCCGACTTTGACGCCCTCGGCGCCGCGGTGGGTTTAACCCGTCTGAAACCAGGGAGTCGGATTGTGCTAACGGGGGGCGCCCATCCGGCGGTGCGGGACTTTTTGGCGCTGTACCGGAATGAGTTGCCCCTGTTGGAATTGCGGAGCGTTAATCCCCGGCAAATTCGCGCCCTTTACATTGTCGATACCCAACACCGAGAGCGCCTGGGGAAAGCCAAGGACTGGTTAACCCTGCCCCAGTTGGAAAAAATCGTCCTTTACGACCACCATCAGGAAGGGAAAGGGGATATTGCCGCCACGGAACTACATTTAGAAGCCGTCGGCGCCGCCACCACCTTAGTCGTAGAAGCCCTGCAAGCGGAAAACGCGACCTTAACGCTCATCCAGGCTACCCTCATGGCGCTGGGGATTCACGTGGACACGGGGTCCTTGACCTTTGAACAAACCACGGCTCGGGACGCGGCGGCGCTGGCTTGGTTACTGGAACAGGGCGCCAGTCTGCGTCTGATCGCTCAGTATGTCGATCCCAGTTTTTCCCCCCAGTTAGAAAGCCTTTTTACCCGAGCGTTGACGGCGCTGGAGCGCCGATGCGTCGGCGGTTACGAAGTGGGGCAAGTTTTGTTGGAAACGGAGGAATTTGCGCCGGGACTCTCCCACCTAACGGAGCGCCTGCTGGAGTTGACGGACTGCGACGCCGTTTTATTGGCTCATCATTACCCGCGCCGGGGGCTGGGCAAGGGGTTAACCCTGATCGGTCGCACTCGCATTCCCCAAACCAACCTAGTTCCTCTCCTAGCGCCCTTGGGGGGCGGCGGCCACGCCCAGGCCGCCTCGGCTCAAACCCAAGCGGACAATCCGAGGCAATTGCTGAGTCAGTTAACCGAGGCGCTGGCGGCCCAAATTCCGGCGCCCGCGGTGGCTAGGGATTTGATGTCTTCTCCAGTGCGAACGATTTTGCCCCAAACCACCATCGAGCAGGCCCAGCGCCTCCTTCTGCGCTACGGGCATTCGGGCCTAACGGTGGTGGACGAAGGCGGGCGCTTAACGGGGATTATTTCCCGTCGGGATTTAGATTTGGCGCTCCACCACGGCTTAGCCCACGCGCCGGTGAAGGGCTACATGACCCGGAATCTGAAAACCATTACCCCGGAGACACCCCTACCGGCCATTGAGGCGCTGATGGTGACGGCGGACGTCGGACGTTTGCCGGTGTTAGCCGGGGAGCGACTGGTGGGGATTGTCACCCGCACGGACGTTTTGCGGCAGTTGCTTCAGGAACGGGGGGAAAAAGAGCAACCGACCCCGCGGGAAATTGGGGATTTAAGCCAAAAATCTTTCTGGGAAACCATAGAACTGCCCCCTGGGTTAAAACAACTCCTTCGACAAACGGCTCGGCTGGCGGAGCGCCGGGGTTGGCGTTTATACCTAGTGGGCGGCGCCGTGCGAGACCTACTCTTGGGTCGGGAACGGCCGGAGATCGTTTTAGAAGATCTCGATTTAGTCGTCGATAGTTGCCGCGCCCAGGCGACGGTCGGCGCCGGGGGGGAGTTGGCGAGGGAACTCCAGCAGTCCTATCCCCAGGCGAAACTCTCCATCCACGGGGACTTTCAAACCGCGGCGCTGTTCTGGCCGGAGGATTCAGACTTAGGCCCCCTCTGGTTGGATATCGCCACGGCCCGGACGGAGTTTTACCCCTACCCCGCGGCTAACCCCGAGGTGGAGGTGAGCAATTTGCGGCAAGACCTCTACCGCCGGGACTTTACCATTAACGCCCTGGCCCTTCGCTTAACCGGCGCCGGGGAAAAGGGAAAATTACTGGACTTTTTCGGCGGGCTGGCGGATCTAGAGGCCCAGTTAATTCGAGTTCTCCACGCCAACAGTTTTATCGAAGACCCCACCCGCATCTATCGGGCCGTCCGCTTCGCCGTTCGCTTGGGCTTTAGTCTAGAGACCCAAACCGAGGCCTATATCCGCTACGCCCTCGAAAGCGGAGTCTATACCCGCCTGCGATTAACGGGACACCCGGCGCCGGCGCTGACCACCCGCCTCAAGGCGGAATTTTCCATCATCCTCAAAGCGCCCTACTGGCCCCAGGCCTTAGATTTGCTTTCCCGCCTCGGCGCTCTCCAGTGTTTGCACCCGGATTTAACCCTGACCCCGGAGTTAAAAGCCCAACTGCGAACCCTCTCTCGTTGGTTAAAATACCTCGACCCGGAGCGGCGCTGGGAGCATTGGGCTTTGCGGTTAACCCTGCTCTTAAGCTCTCTCCCCTCCGGGGAAGCCGCAAATATCGCCGCCAATTTACAACTCCCCCAGACTTTCGCGGAGAGTCTAGCCGCTTTACGCGATCAGGAAAAGGAGATCCAGCGCCGTTGGCCGGACTGTCGGCGCCCCAGCGAGATGGCGGCCTTGCTCGACCCCTACCCCAGCCTAAACTTGATCCTCATCGCCAGCCGTAGTCCGCGTCCCCTCCGGCGAGGATTGTGGCTTTACTTAACCCGATTAGCGAAAATTCGCCCGATTTTAAGCGGCGAAGACCTCAAGCGCCTGGGCTATAAGCCTGGCCCCCGCTTTAAAATCATCCTCGACCGTCTGCGGGGAGAAACCCTGGACGGTAATCTTCAAGACGGCGCTGAAGCTCAGGCTTGGTTGGCTCAAGAGTTTCCCCTCTAAGATGATGTTTGATCAGCCTCCTAGCTCTCTCTGTGAATCCCCCTAAATCCCCCTTTGCAAGGGGGACTTTGAAGGCCGGTTCACCCCTTTCCAAGGGCGGCCAGGGGGGATAAAACAAGGCGGAGCTCCCCTGTTTAAAGACCCTCTAAGCGCCGCGACTTCCCCGCCCTCTTTCTAGAGCTAACCATGCAAAAAAATTTGACCTTCTTCAGCCAAATTATCATTCTGCTCGCAGTGATCTTCACCCTCCTGACGGCGCTGGCCGCGGCGCTGTACGCCTCCTTAGAAACCCTACGGCTATTGGGGGAACTCTTCGCTCACCACTGGAAAATTGACAATGTCGGCTTTCACTTTATCGAGGTGATTGAACTCTTCCTCTCCGCCATCGCCCTCTTAATTTTGGGAACCGGGCTATACGAGTTGTTTATCCAACCCCTAAATCTTCCCCGACCGTTACGGGTGGAGTCTTTTCACGAACTTAAATCCCATCTGGGAAATATTATTTTATTAAACATGGTCGTTCTTTTTTTCGGGGATTTAGCGGAGCAGAAAGAAGCGCCGGTTTTGCTCCAGGAAGCCCTAGCCATCGGCATTATCTCCGGTATCTTGCTCCTCTTCACTCACCTGAAGGAGGCCCGCCCCGTTAACGAATAACCCTCATCGAGGCGAGGGCTTCGACTAGGCTCAGCCCGCGAGCGGCGCCGATTTTCGGGCAAAGCGCCAAAAGGTATCCTGAGTCACCAGGTCAAGTTAGAGCACCTTGTTAACATTTCTTCATAGCCATCCCGCGTCATCCCGGAACCTTGAGCCATGCCCAGTCCCGATCGTAAGCAAAAAATCCTCGACCATTTGAACCGGAGCGTCGAAAAAGCGACCTATCTCGCGCCCTCCTCCAATGCCGCCCCCGTGGAAAAACCCGTCGTTCCGGCGCCGGAAGTCTCCGCCCCGCCCCCGCCGCCCCCCGTCGCCCCGCGGCTCACCGCCCAGGAGCGCCGTCGGCAAATTCTGAGCCACGTGCGGGACAGTAGCGGTAACTTTAGCGACTTTAGCCTCGAATCCCCCGGCGCTAAGAACAAAAAAATGGAGCATATCCGCAAAAGTTTAGGCTAAACTCCGCGGAACTTAGGCGCTCCTCTGTCGTCAGGGTTTAGCAATGTGTGAGGAGAATTAAAAAGAGATCAGATCCCAAGCGTCGAAACATCGGCCAGACCTTGGGATCTTTTCTTTATCCAGCCCCTTTCTTCCCTTTCCCCCCATTCCTCCCTTTCTTCTCACTCTTCCCACTCCCTCCCCCGATCCACCACAACCTCCCGCCCCGGCGCCAGAATTTTAAACAGTTCTAGAGTTCCGCCGACCCGACCCTTCAGAAAATACTCCCCCGGCTTTTCACCGCCGACGTCCAAATCTCCCGCCAAGCGACGATTTTTAGGAGAAAGATGGAGCTGAAAATAGGGGTTGGTTGAAGATTTGGGATATTGAGCTAAGCGCTTGCCCTGGGGATCGGTAAAAACAAAATTGTCAGACTTTTCAAACGAGTTCTCTCCGGGAGCCGGTAAATAAATTTCCACCCGATATCCCTTATCGCCTCGCCAAGCAAAAGACGGCCCAAGGCCTAGAGCCGCGAATGGCCCGCTCAAGAGCAGGACGGTAAACGCGAAAAAAATTAGGATTGTTCTCACTTTTGCCGGATGAGCTAGCGCCGTAAAGGGGGAAGCGACTTTTCTTCCCTAAAATCCTCAAAGAGTCTAGCAGATTGGGAGGGACGGACGGAAACAAGGGCGAGGGCGATCATCGCAAACATCCTTCGAGTTCTGAATCGCGGCGCTCTTTATTTCCCTCCTTCGGTATAGAGCCGGGCGGGCGAAGACGGGGACTCCCGCGCTTTTGTTGCACCGCCTTATCTATAGCGCGCGTCAGCAAACCCCCTCTTAAACCCCTTACAATAAGTGAAGCCTTTTGACCTCCCGCCCCCATGACAGACGTTCCCGTTTCTCGGATTCGCAATTTCTCGATCATCGCCCACATCGACCACGGCAAATCCACCCTGGCCGACCGGATGCTCCAAATTACCGGCACGGTGCAACAGCGGGAAATGAAGGAGCAGTTCCTAGACAATATGGATCTGGAGCGGGAGCGGGGCATTACCATTAAGCTCCAAGCCGCCCGCATGAACTACAAAGGCAAGGACGGGCTGGATTACGTCTTAAATCTGATTGACACGCCGGGCCACGTGGATTTTTCCTACGAAGTCTCCCGCTCCCTGGCCGCCTGCGAAGGCGCGTTACTGGTGGTGGACGCCACCCAGGGGGTGGAAGCCCAAACCTTGGCTAATGTTTATCTGGCGCTGGATAATAATCTAGAAATTATTCCGGTTTTAAATAAAATTGATCTGCCCAGCGCCGACCCGGAAAAAGTGGCCGCGGAAATTGAAGAAATTGTCGGTTTAGATTGCTCCCAGGCGGTGCGGGCCTCCGCCAAGGCGGGTATCGGCATTGAGGATATTTTGGAATCCATCGTTCATCTAGTGCCGCCGCCCCGGGACACGGTGGATCAGCCTCTACGGGCCCTTATTTTCGACAGTTACTACGACGCCTACCGGGGAGTTGTCGTTTACTTTCGGGTGATGGACGGCCGGGTCAAACGGGGGGATAAGGTGCGCTTGATGGCCTCCGGCAAGGAGTATGTCATCGACGAATTGGGAGTGCTTTCCCCCACCCAGATTCAGGTGGAGGAACTCCACGCCGGGGAGGTGGGCTATTTCGCCGCGGCCATTAAAGCCGTGGGAGACGCGCGGGTGGGGGACACCATCACTCTTGTGCGGCAACCCGCCGAAGAGCCTCTGCCGGGTTACACCGAAGCCAATCCCATGGTTTTTTGCGGTCTCTTTCCCATCGACGCCGACCAGTACCCCGATTTAAAAGACGCTCTAGAGAAACTGAAACTCAACGACGCGGCGCTGTCCTACGAGCCGGAAACCTCCAGCGCCATGGGTTTTGGCTTCCGGTGCGGCTTTTTGGGCCTGCTCCATATGGAAATCGTGCAGGAGCGCCTGGAGCGGGAATATAACTTAGATCTGATCACCACGGCGCCGTCGGTGGTCTATCGAGTGACAACCAACGACGGCGAAATTGTGGAGGTGGACAATCCCAGTTTGTTGCCCCCTATCCAACAGCGCCTAAAAATCGAGGAACCCTACATTAAGGTGGAAATGATTACCCCGGAAACCTATGTGGGCGCTTTGATGGAATTGTGTCAAAGTCGCCGGGGCGTGTTTATCGATATGCGCTATTTCACCAAAACCCGCACGGCGCTGATTTACGAATTGCCCCTGGCGGAGGTGGTGACGGATTTCTTTGACCAGCTCAAATCCCGCACTAAGGGTTACGCCAGTATGGAGTACCAGTTGATTGGCTATCGGGAAAACGAATTAGTAAAACTCGATATTTTAGTCAACGGCGACGGCGTGGACGCCCTAGCCATGATCGTTCACCGGGACAAAGCCTACTATGTGGGGCGGGCGCTGGTGGAAAAACTGAAGGAACTGATTCCTCGCCATCAGTTTAAAGTGCCCATTCAAGCCGCCATCGGCGCTAAGATCATCGCCAGCGAACATATTCCCGCTCTGCGGAAAGACGTGTTAGCTAAATGCTACGGCGGCGATATTTCCCGCAAGAAAAAGCTCTTGCAAAAACAAGCCAAGGGCAAAAAACGGATGAAAGCCATCGGCACAGTAGATGTGCCCCAGGAGGCCTTCATGGCGGTGCTAAAACTGGATCAGCAGAGTTAAACGCCCTTGCCTGCCGAGGCGATCTTCCGGAGCCGGCGCCCTTCCTTCAAGCCCGAGCGGCGCCCTCCGTTCCGAGATTTGAGGGCTGAGCGTAGTGATATCCTAAGCCTGTTTACTGAGTATGCCGAAGGGTCAAAGCGCGTATCTCACAGATCTATAAACCGCTATATGTATTTCTTCCTGAGACCAGCGCCAGCGCGTTTTATCCGTAGTAAGAGCCTCCCCTTGGCAATATTCTCTATTGCGCTATGGCTGGCGGCTAGTTTACTTTTTTGGGGCAACGCTCCAGCTACTGTTAATAGCTTTAACTCAGAACGCTTAAATTTCAATCAACTTCCCTCCGGCTCAATCGCCATCGAGGACGTTACTTATCAAATTTCATCCAAAAATATTCAGTCAATTGATAATACCTCGGCTTCTACAACTACGATTGCAACTTGGCCGGAGGGAGTTTACGCCACCCGCTTAAATTTTTTGCAAACTTATCAGCCTGATCAAGGGATTGAAGATTGGCTAATTGCCGCGGGTCTAGCGCATCGACAGGTTGAAAAATTACCGGATTGGCCGACAGTTTTTAATTATGAATTAGTTTATCTTGATGGTAAAACGGTCATAATTCCGGTGCGATTTGGGGAAAGTATTCGGGAGTGGCGTCGCGCGCAAACGATTGCGCCAATGTTGTGGGCTAGGAGCCATTGGACAAAATCGTTAACAACAAATGCCCAAACCCAGGTTACCTTATATTCAATGCAAATTCCTAATCCAAGGCCAGACATTGCGTTGACGCAAATTAGAGCTTTGCCATCCCAAGACCCTTGGAAGTCCTATGGAAAAGCTTTTATTCTAGCCGTGAAGCCGCAACAACAGCCTTCTTCCGGCAAGCTTTATTTTGTAGCGCCGAAACCCATTGGTAAGGATAGCCAGATAGGGACATTAACCGAGCCGTTTGGAACCTTACAAAAAGCCCTAGACGTTGCGAAACCTGGGGATACTGTTTTGATTCGCAATGGAGTATATGCCCTAGACGAGCCGATTGTTAAAAAGTTTAATGGAGAAAAAAATAAATGGTTAACCATTTCAGCTTTTCCGGGAGAGACTCCTATTTTTGACGCCTTTGGTATTCACTACGATTATCGAGAGAAACCCTATGGCGATCGGCCGCCTTCCCTCGGTCATTTTCAACAGGATACCGGGGCCATTCATCTCTGGGGAGATCCCGATTTTAGCCGCGTTCAAGGACTCCAAATTCAACGATCTCGCCGGGCGGCTATTAGTGTGTATGGTAATAAGGATCAGCAAAAAGATAACGCAACATCAGGACTATGGGGAAAAACAGATCGCGTTGAGATTAATTTTAACAAGACTTATCAAACCTACTCAATGGGTATCATTAGCCATGGCGTCAATTATTTATCAGTGATTGGGAATCAAGTCATCCGTCCCCATTCCACTCAAATGGCGTTTGATCCTCAAACGGGAGATCCTCGGGCTAGACTAAGCGCGCCCCAGGAAGGTATTGATTTATCCCGCAATCGCCATTTTGAAATTGCCTTTAATGTGGTAGCCGGCGGCGGTAAAGAAGCTATTGATTGTATTCGTGTTCAGTCAGGATCAATTCACCACAACTATATTCACAGTAGCCTCAATGGTATTTATATTGACTCATGGAGTGTTCCCATCTCTAATCTCAAAATTTATCGTAATTTTATTGAAAATACCTTTAACGGTATCCCGCTGTCCACTGAAGGAAGCGGCGACTTATTAAATATTGACATTCATCATAATATCATTCTTAATGCTAAGTCTAATGGAATTTCCATTAGCGAAGCGGTCTATAAGGGCGGCCAGCATCGTCCAGCGAAGGTTGCCAATCACCAAATTTATAACAATACAATTGATGGCGTTGGCGGTCATGGGACGGCGATTGGTTGGCTGAATTCTGGGATTAACTTAAGAGGCTATCCTCATAATCAAAATTTTCGCGACATTCTAGTCCAGAACAATATCCTTACCAACACGGAGGGGCGGCCCATGAGTAATTCTTACGCCAATGCCGCCCACAATCGGAGCATTCGTTTTTTTCATAATCTTATTTTTCCGCTCAATCAAGATGCCACTCCGCTTTGGTTAAGAACTTCCAATAAACAATGGTTGGCCAAAGATTTCGAGCCGGGAATGAAGAGCGTCTCCGCCGATCCCTTATTTATTAATCCCGCTCAAGGCGATTTCCGTTTAAGCCCCAATTCTCCGGCCATCGGCGCCGGTATGAAGGGCGAAGATTTAGGGGCGATTAACTTTGGAGAAGCTTGGGTACCGGGTTTAGACTTTGCCGGCGCAATTACAGGTTTTTATCGCGGCGCGACTCGCTGGCAGGCTGTCGATATTGCCACAGATAAATACACGATTTACCGTAATCATCTACAGCGACCGAGCTGGTTTCAAGAAGAGCGGTACGGAGCGGATTTTCAACCGTTAGCCGATGGAGAGCAAAGCCTTGCGGGGATTACGTTTTTAATTGCGCCCGATACGCGGGCGACGAGTCCTAATGTGATGGCTTTATCCGGGATTCAAACCGAAAGTAGCGCCGACTCTATTCAAGATATTGCCGTTAATCGTAAGGCGGATAGAATTGCCTTTTTACATAACGTCCATATTGCCGATCGAGAGAAGCTAAGCCAAACAGCGCCCACAATTTTTAACTACCGAATTCACTATGAAGACAACAGCTACGCAATGATTCCAGTCCGTTTAGGGCATGAAATCGAGGCTTGGTCAAATCATAAAATCCAAACCGTCGATAACGCCAAAATCGCTTGGTTATTACCCTATCTTCCCCATCGCCGGCGCTCTCAGTCTTGGCTACATTTATACGCTTTTGAATGGCAAAATTCCCGACCCAATTTAGCGATCACTAAAATCGATATTTTACGGGCGATTGACAAAAAATTAGCGACGCCCGCTGTCTTTGCGATTTCTACGGGAATGGATAATAAAACGTTGAAAGACTAGACAAAAGCAATAATGTTAGGATACCTATTTCACAGGAAATGAGCGATGGAATAGGTATCCGTCTATTTGATCTAAGGAGCCTAGAGTAGGCCGGCGTTGGTTCCCGGTTTGCCGGTAGCCAATTCCACTTTGACGATTTTGCCGCCCATTTTCATAATCCGCTGTTGCTCCCGGAACCAGTTATCGTAGGGAACCAGCTTGGTGAAATAGGTATTTTGTAATTCCCGTTGCGTCCGAATCCGGGTCTGGCTCGGCACGCAGGCTGTGATTTTAAACATCCGCATGGCGCTGTTGGGTCTCCTAAAAAAGGGGTCGAGTCTCTAGTTCTAAAATTGGCGGTAACGGGAAGCCCAGAGTCAATACTCGACCTTTAGATTTAGATTCCCAATCAGGAGAACCCCAATGTCCAAACGCCGAAGCCCTCACTCCAGACTTCCCGTTGAGTGTTCCCGAACCCAGACAGGTTGGGGATGATTCCGTCTAGCTTAAGCCAGAGCAGATGTAGTCGAGGTAAACGCCCATTTCTTTGCCGGCGTCGGAACCCACCAGGCTGGCGGTGACTTCTTTGATGGCTTGGATGGCTTGGACGGTGGAGGAGATGGGCACGCCCAAAGAGTTGTAGGTTTCTTTGAGACCGTTGAGCACCCGCTCGTCGAGGATGGAGGGGTCGCCGGCCAGCATGGCGTAGGTGGCGTAGCGGAGGTAGTAGTCGAGGTCCCGAATACAAGCCGCGTAACGACGGGTAGTGTACATATTGCCGCCGGGACGGGTGACGTCAGAGTACAGCAGGGACTTGGCCACGGCTTCTTTAACGATGGTGGCGGCGTTGGCGCTGATCACGCTGGCGGCGCGAACCCGCAGTTCGCCACTGGCGAAATAGTTTTTGAGCTTGTCCATGGCGGAGCCGTCCAGGTATTTGCCTTGAACGTCAGCGGAGTTGATGACAGCCGTAATTGCGTCTTGCATAGTTTTAGGTTTCCTTAAGGTTTCTAAAGAAGGTGAACAGTGACTAAAGGGAGAGCCTTAGACTAGCTCATGGCGCCGATAACATAGTCGAAGTAGGAGGCGGCTTCGGCGGCGTCGTCGGAGGACATCAGACCGGAGGCGACTTCTTTCATTTCCCGGACGCTTTGGGCCACGGCGCCGACGTCGGTGCCGAGGGATTTGTACATTTCCCGCACGCCCACCAGACCGATTTCTTCGATGGGGGTGACGTCGCCGGAAACGACGCCGTAGGTGACCAGACGGAGGTAGTAATCCATGTCCCGCAGACAGGTGGCGGTCATCTCTTCGCCGTAAGCGTTGCCGCCGGGGGAAACGATGTCGGGGCGTTTTTGGAAGAGACGGTCGCCCGCTTGTTTAACGATGGTTTCCCGAGCGCCGGTGAGGGTTTCGGCAATACGGAGACGGGCGGCGCCGCCGGTGACGAAAGATTTGATCCGGTCTAGCTCGCCAGGGCTGAGGTAGCGGGCCTCGGCGTCGGCGTTCACGATTGATTTCGTGACGATACTCATGGATGGATTCCTCCCAATACAGTGGATATTAAAAATCGAGATCAACGGAGGGCTAGTCCTTGGGCGCGGTCTGAAAAGCTCAAACAGCGGCGATCCCAGAGAAGCGCGACTCGTTCAAACCATTCTCGGGCGTCCGGCGCCGGACGTAAATCTTTCTTCACACTTTGTAACATTTGTCAGGGATAGAGTAAAAAAAAACTTGTGCCACCCCCGTAAGTGTCACAAGTCCAGCGACTCTAGGGAAGAAGCCTCTGTAATATCTGTTTGTGTGTGAGGAGTAAGAGTGATAAGGAAAAGTCAAGAGGGTCGAAACACGGAAAGACTCCTTGAGACTTTTCCTTTTTTTATGGTTTTTCGCGCCCATAGCGCCGACTCGGAGGATTCAGGATGGCAAGAATGCGGATCTGGGCTTTTTCCATCGTTCTGGGCGGGTGGGGTTTGAGTCTCCCGGCAATGGCCCAAACTATTGTCCCCGCGGCGGATGGAACGGCGACCCTGGTCATGCCCAACGGCAATACCTTTAATATCACCGGGGGACAACTCTCCGGCGACGGTCGCAATCTCTTCCACAGTTTTCAGGATTTTGGTCTCAGCGCTCAACAGATCGCCAACTTCATCGCCAATCCCCAGATCCAAAACATTCTCGGTCGAGTGGTGGGGGGCAACCCGTCCGTCATTAACGGCCTCCTTCAGGTCAGCGGCGCCAACGCCAATCTCTTTTTGATGAATCCCTCCGGGATCGTCTTTGGCCCCAACGCGGCGCTGAATGTGCCCGCCAGTTTCGCCGCCACCACCGCGACGGGCATTAACTTCGGCGCCGGTCAGTTCAACGCCTTCGGCCCCAACAATTATTCGGCTTTAACGGGAACTCCCCAGGGCTTTATCTTTCAGGGACTCCAATCTGGGGGCATTATTAACGCCGGCAACTTAAGCGTTAATGCGGGAGAAGGGATTTCTTTAACAGGAGGAACGGTCGTTAACACCGGATCGATTAACGCGCCGGGGGGAGAGATTACCCTAACGGCGGTGCCCGGCTCCGGTTTGGTGCGCATTTCCCAAAAGGGTCAAGTTTTAAGTCTAGAAGTTCCCCTGCCCCAGGATAGCCAGGGAAACCCTTTACCCTTTCAGCCCGCGGATTTACCGGCGCTGTTAACGGGGAGCGGCCTAGACGCGGGTTTAACCGTAACGCCTAACGGCGCCGTCGCCTTAGCCCAGAGCGGAACCCAGATCCCGACCCAACCGGGAACCGCCATCGTTTCCGGGAGCGTTAACGTTTCTTCCCCCACCAGCGCCGGAGGAACAGCCCAAATCACCGGCGCCCAGGTGGGATTAGTCGGCGCTCAGGTTCAGGCGGACGGTCTTCTTGGGGGCGGAACGCTTAAGGTCGGCGGCGATTACCGGGGTCAGGGCAGTTTACCCACAGCGCAAAACACGTTTATTAGCGCCGATTCTAATCTCAGCGCCGACGCCTGGGGCCAGGGCGACGGGGGACAAATTACGGTTTGGGCCGACGGCAACACCCAATTTCAGGGGAGCATTTCCGCCAAAGGCGGCCCCCAGGGGGGAGACGGCGGTTTGGCGGAAGTCTCGGGGAAAGAAAATTTAGCTTTTCAGGGGCAAGCGAACCTAACGGCGCCTCGGGGGGAACTGGGCACCCTCCTCCTCGACCCGGAAAATATTACGATTGTGAGCGGTTCTGTTGGGCTAAACGACGGCCAACTGCCGGTGATTCTCTTTGGTCAAGATCCGGGAGCGGATTACACTATCTCTGAATCGGCGCTGGAGGCGCTGGCGGGAACGACCAATATCCAACTGGAAGCGGCCAATAATATTACGGTTAATCCCCTGCTGGACGGGATTCTATCGTTTCAAAGCGGCAACGGAACCATTACCTTCAGCGCCAACGCCGATAATTTAGGGGGCGGCGACTTTACCATGGGCGCCGGGGATACCCTGTCGGCGCCGGGGCGGAGTTTGACCATCCGGGGGGTTAATATCGGCGTCGGCTCCATTAATACGAGTAACCTGCAAATTCCGGGAACGCCGGGGGGCAATATCGCCCTTTTGGGAACCGGCAACATCCAAAGCACCGGCCTTCTCAATGGCGGCGGCGGCGCCGTGACCTTGAGCGGCGCTAATATTACCCTGCCCCTAGGCGCCAGCGTTTTAACGGGCGATTCCACCCAAGCCGGAGCCGCGACTCTAACGGCGACGGGAGCCACCCAGATTGAAGGGACGATTTTAACCTACGGCAATAGCCTGAATATTAGTTCCGGGAGTCTAACCACCACGGCGAACGCCTGGCTTGATAGTAGTAATTCGGCAAATCCTAACCTTCCCGGCGGCCCAATCACCTTAAATAATACCGGCGACGCTCAAATTGGCGGCTTTGTCTTTACCGCCGGAGCGCCGTTAACCGTCTCGGGAAACAACATCAATATCGCGGATACGGCCTTAGTCTTAACGGATAGCCTAGATCCCAACGCCGTGGGCGGCGCTCTGACTCTACAGGGAACCGGTAATGTCCAAATTGGCTCTCCTTCCGTCTCCGGCAGTTTTGGCGGCTTGGTGGAAACCGGCGGCGGCGCCGTGACCGCTAGCGGCGCTAATGTAACCCTGAATATTCCCCTGGATACGAGTAATCCTAACTCGGCTCTACCCGGCGGCGCCGTTACCCTTGCGGCGACAGGAACTAACCAGATCAATAGCTCTGTGACCACGGGGGGCGGCAACTTTACTGCCAGCGGCGCCAATATTCAGATTCCCGCTAGTTCGACCATCAATGTCCTCAACGGAACCGGCGGGGTCAAGGGCGGAAATGTCGTCTTCCAATCCTCCGGGGACTTACAACTTAATCAGAGCTTTATCACCAACGGCGGTAGTTTCAGCGCCACCGCCGCTAATTTGACCCTGCCAGAGGTCAACACCAGCACTGGGGCCGACGGCCTCGACGGCGGCGCCATTACCCTCAACGCGACGGGCAATATCCAAACCGGCAATTTACTCAGCTACACCACCGCCAACCGCAGTAACGGCGAAGCCAGTCGCGGCGGCGATATTACCCTCAACGCCGGGGGGAGTATTAACACGACCGCGGGAACCGGAGTGGAAGTGGCCCAGACCTCTAGTCAAACCCTCTTTGTGCCTGTGGTGACCTCCGGGTCGGAAACCGGCAACGGCGGCAACATTAACTTCACCGCAGGGGGGGATATCACCTCGGCCTTTTTAGGCTCCGGCTCCCTGGCCAACGGAACCGCGGGAACCGTTACCCTGACCAGCCAAAACGGAGGGATTAACGCCACCCAAACCGTGACCCTGGACGGGGACAGCCAAATCCTCGGCGCCATTATTTCCGCCTCCAACCAGGGGCAAGGCGGCAATGTGACCCTAACGGCGCCAGGAAATATTCAGACGGGCAGTATTATTACCGGCAATATTGACGGCGTTCAACCCGTCGGCTCGGTGACCATTACCAGTTCCAGTGGCTCCATTAATACCGCCATCGGCGCTAATATTTCGCCCCTCAGCCAGGCTCTACTGGCGGAATTAGGCGTGGATGCTCAATATTTAGCGGAAGCCAGCCAAATCGCCGCCGGTCTGGGCATTATTACCGTGAGTAAAAACGTCAGCGGCGGCGCCGTCGCACTCAACGCTCAGGGCGATATCACTACGACCAATATCATCACCGGTAGTTTAAACGGCGCCGGGGGGGACATTAATTTAACCAGCGCCGCCGGCTCCATCGACGCCAGTTCCGGCGTTTTATTGGAAAACGTCACCGCTTCTTTCCTACAAAGTCTCGGCGCTAGCGAAAATCTAGCCCGCCTCGGCGCTTACCTGAGCGATAACCAAATCGGCGGTCTCATTACCCTGTCGGTCTATGGCAATGGAGGCGATATTAATCTCTCGGCGCCGGGGGGAATTATTACAAACTATCTAGTTGCCAACAGTTACGTCGGTCAGGGGGGCAATATTACCCTTAACAGCGCCAACGGCAGTATTAAAATTGGGGGGTTAATCACTAGTGTTAATCCTTTAACCTTTAATGTGGCTAGCGACGGCCTAACCCTAGACGCTTGGAACGCCATCGGCAGTCTCTTATCTCAGGGAACCCTGACCACAGCCGGCGCCAACGGCGGTAATATTACCTTAACGGCGAGCGAAGATATTGAAGCGGTAACGGTCAACGCCCAGGCAACAACGGGAACCGGGGGGACGGTGGAGATTCGGGCCGGGGAAAACGTCCGGGTAACGGGAACCTTTGTCGATCAAAACGGCGTGATTGCCAGTATTTCCACGGCGGGCGGCGCCGGGGGCGGGCCCATTACCATTCAGGCTGGCAACGTGCCCTTTGTAGTGGGGAACCCCAGTCTTAACGGCACCGCCGGCGCCATCACCACCGGGGAAACCACCATCAGCGCCGAGGACTTTAACTTCACCACCCAACGAGGCGATATTGCTCTAATCCTGCGGCCGCCCTGCGGCGACGCCTGCGTCGAAATTGAGGACGCGTTCAATCCGAGGTATACGCCGCCCTTTAACCTCGCCCTCCTTCCTCAAAACCTACCGGTTAAGACCCTAGAGCAGGCCGACGATATTTTGGCTCAGATTGAAGCCCAAACCGGTAAAAAACCGGCGCTGATCTACGTTAATTTCGTCTATCCCCAACTTAAAGCGCCGGTCTTGGCCAACGCCCAATTTCAACAACTGGAATCCGCTCGGGTGTCCGAGTTCCAAACGGTTTTAACCCCCAGTTTGCCCAACGCGGCGCCGACCCTGCAAATTCCCGCCCAGGGCGATTACCAACTGGAGTTAGTCGTCGTCACTCGAGGGGAAGATCCCCTACGGATTCCCGTGCCGACGGCCACTCAACGTCAAGTCGTCACGGCGGCGAATCGCTTTCGGGCCATTGTCTCCAAACAACAAAACGACTACCAAACCTACGGCGCCCAGCTTTACCAATGGCTCATGGCTCCCCTAGAGCCGGTTTTCACGGCGCGGGGCATTGACAGCGCCTTATTTTTCCTCCCCAACGGTCTACGGACTCTGCCCTTAGCGGCGCTGTACGACGAGAAAGAAGGAAAGTTCGCGGTGGAGAAACCCTTCGCCATCGGCACGGCGCCGAGTTTGAACTTAGTGGATTATCGCTACCGGAATTTAAACGCGGCGCCGGTCTTGGCCTTCGGCGCCACAGAATTTGCTTCAGACCAGCAACAAACTCCCCTGCCGGGGGTCGGCGTGGAATTACCCCTGATTCAATCCATCAAGGGGGGACAATATTTCCTCAACCCCGAGTTTAATCTACCCAATGTTGAGAGCCAGCGCCGACAAAATCCTCTACCCATTGTTCACCTGGCGACTCACGCCGATTTCCTCGCCGACTCGCCTCAATCCAGCTATATCCAACTCTATAACCAGAAATTAGAACTACCCCAATGGGATCGTTTAGACCTTAATCTTCCCGCCACGGATCTGCTGGTGATTTCCGCCTGCAACAGCGCCGTCGGCAACTGGGCCGTGGAATTGGGCTTTGGGGGCATGGCGGTGCAGGCCGGGGTGAAAACGGCGCTGGCCAGTCTTTGGCCTGTGGGAGACATTGGCACTGTGGGATTGATGGATAGTTTTTACCGCAATCTCAAAGAAGTCCCCATCAAGAGCGAGGCTTTACAACTCGCCCAACGGGCCCTTTTGCGGGGTCAATACCGTTGGGTTAACGACCGTCTAATCACCCCCCAGGGAGAAATTGAATTTAAAGGCGCGGAGATTCCCCAAATCCAATCTTTAGACTTAACCCATCCTTACTTCTGGGCTTCCTTTTTGATGATCGGCAGTCCTTGGTAATTAACAGACTTTACTTATCGTCTCCCATGACCCATCATTTCACAGTCGCCACCCTCGTTTGCTCCGCCTGCGCCGACGCCGTTACCCGAGCCGTTCGTAGTCACGATCCCCAAGCCCAAGTTACGGTTAATTTAGAGACTAAAGCCGTGGCCATTGAGTCCCGACTCTCCGAAGCGCGACTGCGGCAAGCGATTGAAGACTGCGGTCACGAACTGACAAACTCAAGCGCCGGTCTTTAACCCGCGGCTCCGGGTTCCCTCTCGGCAGGAACCCAATTTCCCCAAAACGGTCAGGGGATGGGTACACTGGCGATAGTCGTAAGACCGGGGCGGAGCGCGTTTAGGGCGATGGTTCATATTAAGCGCATCGAGTTAACTCACTTTAAATCCTTTGGCGGTCACACCTCGATTCCGATTCTGCCTGGCTTTACGGTCATTTCCGGCCCCAACGGGTCGGGGAAATCCAACATCTTGGACGGGGTTCTCTTTTGCCTAGGCTTAGCCACCTCCAAGGGGATGCGGGCCGAGCGCCTGCCGGATTTGGTCAACAATAACGCCAAGGGCGCCCGGGGCAGTTCCGAGGCCAGTGTCTCCGTTACCTTTGATATTAGCGATCTAGATAACGAGGAATTTTTCGCCGCCCAACGGGCCCGGTACGAGCCGGCGCTGGCGGAGTTGAGCCAGACCCCCCAGAACGGCGCCGACCTCAATCCCGAGATTCTGGAAAAGTTGATTCCTCAACAGGAATGGACGGTGACCCGGCGCTTGAAGATCACCAAGGGGGGCAATTATTCCTCCAGTTATTTCATCAACGGCGAAGCGGCCAGCGCCGGGGAACTCCACGAGCAACTCAGCCGCCTGCGGATTTACCCGGAGGGCTACAACATTGTCCTCCAGGGAGACGTGACCCGGATTATCACCATGAATCCCAAGGAGCGCCGGGAAATCATCGACGAGTTGGCGGGGGTGGCGGAATTTGACCGCAAGATTGTCAAAACTAAAGAAACCCTAGAGGAGGCCCGGGAGCGGGAGGAACGGTGCCGCATTATTGAAACCGAACTCCTGCGGGCGCTGGAGCGCCTAGGAACGGACGCGGTTAAAGCGCAAAAATATCAAAAATTGCGGGAGCAGGTGCAGGAAAAGCAACGCTTGAGTCAAGTGATTCAGGTCAAGGCGCTGAGCGCCGAGATTGAGGAGCTGGGGCGACAGTATCGAGAAGGAGAACGGGAACTGGGGCGGCTGAATCGCGGTTTCGAGGAGCTAGCCCAAGAGATTGCCAGCGGACAAAGCCAGTTGACGGCGCTAAACGCCCAGGTGCGGGCCCTGGGGGAAGAAGATCAAATCCGCTTGACGGCGCGCCTGGCCCAATATCAAGCCCAGCAAGAGCAACTGCGACGGCGCCGGGAAGAATTGCGACGCCGGTTGGCCCAGGGTCATACCGCCCAAGGGCAAGCCCAAAAGGATCTTTTAACCTATCAAGAGCGGCGCCGGGGGTTAGGGGAAGAAATCGCGGTTTTAGAACAGGAAACCCTGCCCCGACTGCGAGGGGAAGCCCAGACCTTACAAGACCAACTGGACGCCGCCCGCCGGGAAGCCCAAATCCTGGCGGAAGCCTCCAGCGCCTGGGTGGAGGAGCAGACCCGTCAGAGCCGGGCCGCGGGGGAATTGCAAAACGCCCTGGCTCCCCTGCGGCAGGAAGCCGCCCAACTGCGGGAGCGGGTTCGACAATTGGAAAGCTCTCTGACTACGGCGCGGGAAACCCTGGCCCAAACGGAAAGCCGTTTAGCGGAACGAACCGGGGAAGCCCAGACCTTAAGCGCCGCCTTGCCCAACTTAACCCAACAGGCCCAAAGTCTAGCGGCCCGTCTGGCGCTGGCGGAGCAGGAAAAAAGCGTTCTTCAGGAAACCCAAGGCCGTCTTAGCAAGGAGCAGAGGGAAAAACAACGACAACTGGATAAATTAGAGGCGACCCAACAAGCCCAAGGTCGCGTCGAAGGGGCCTACGCGGCTCAAACTCTCCTCAACTCCGGCCTGCCCGGCCTCTGCGGTCTGGTGGCCCAACTGGGACAGGTGGAATCCCAATACCAACTGGCGCTGGAAATCGCCGCCGGCGCTCGACTGGGTTTTATGGTGGTGGAGGACGACAGCGTCGCCGCGGCGGGCATCGCCTTACTCAAACAAAGCCGGGCCGGACGGGCCACCTTTTTGCCCCTAACCAAAATCCGGGGCGGCGGCCCGCGGGGCAATCCCCTCTCGGCCCAAACGCCCGGTTACATCGACCTCGCCTTTAACCTGGTTCGCTTTGACCCCCGTTACCGGGAGATTTTCGCCTTCGTCTTCGGACAAACCCTGGTGTTTGAAACCCTAGATCTGGCCCGCCCCCACTTGGGGCGTCAACGCATCGTCACCCTAGAGGGGGAATTACTGGAAACCAGCGGCGCCCTCAGCGGCGGCAGTCGTCCGGCCCGATCCGGTCTTCGTTTCGGCGCCGTTACCCAGGAAGAGTCCCCGGAAATGGAGGCTCTCCGGCGCCGTTTGGGGGATTTGGAGCAAATTTGCGCCCGTAATGAAGAGCATTTACTAGAGCGGGAGGTTTTAATTAAAGAACTAACTCCGGCGCTGAACGAGGCCCGCCAAACCCTACGGGAGCGGCAACTAGAATTGCAAGGAATAGAGCAGGAACGACAACGGTTAAGCCAGCAGTCCGAGGTTCTTCATCAGCAAATCCAGAGTCAAGGGGACGCCCTAGAAGCCGGGCAAATCCGTCTCGCCCAACTGGAGCAAGAAATTCCGCCCCTAGAGCGCCGACTGGCGGAGACCCAAACCCAGCTAGCGGCGCTGGAGACGTCCGCCTCCCATCAGGATTGGCAGAGGGCCCAGGGGGAGATTCAAACCCGAGAACAAGCGGCGGGCGCCGCCCTACAAGAGTTGCAAGGTCAAGAAAATCGTCTCGGGGATCTGCGCCGTCAGGGAGAGCGCTTGGAGGAGCAAAGCGCCCAGGCGGAGAAAATTCTGAGGGAGAGTCAGACTGAAGCCCAAAGTCTGGGGACCCAAGAGGCGGCGTTAACCGAGGAACTGGCCCAAACCCAAAGCGCCGTTGAGGGGTTAGAACAAGAACTGGCCGGGCTGGCGGAGCGCCTCGGCGCCGTTAAACAAGAACGGGACGCCCTAGAGCGCCAAGTACAGAACCGCCAAAACCAACGGCAACAGACCCAGTGGCAAGGGGAAAAGTTACAGGAAACGCAACGGGGCCGGGAGACTCGGCTGGCGGAACTGAGGAAACAGTTAGCAGATACCAGATATCAGATATCAGATATCGAGTCTGACCTGGCGTCTGACCTGGGCGGTCTGGTCTCGGAAACGGGGGACTACCGCGCGGCGCTGGAAACTCTTGAGCGGGAGATTCGGGCCGGGCAGAAAAAACTAGAGGCGATGGAGCCGGTCAATATGTTGGCGCTGGAGGAACAAACTCAGACCCAAGCCCGGCTATCGGAGCTTCAGGAAAAGCTCAACACCATCGAGGCGGAGCGGACAGAACTACTTTTGCGGGTGGAAAACTTTACCACCCTCCGCCTTCGGGCCTTCCAAGCCGCCTTCAGCGCCGTCAATGAAAACTTCCAAACGATTTTCGCCCAACTCTCCGACGGCGACGGCTACCTCCAGTTAGACAACCCAGAAGACCCCTTCCAGGGCGGCTTAAACCTCGTGGCTCACCCCAAAGGCAAACCCGTCCAGCGCCTCAGTTCCATGTCCGGGGGAGAAAAATCCCTAACGGCGCTCAGTTTTATCTTCGCCCTCCAGCGCTACCGCCCTTCTCCCTTTTATGGTTTTGACGAGGTGGATATGTTTCTGGACGGCGCTAATGTGGAAAAACTCTCTAAGATGGTGCGTCAACAGGCCCAGCAAGCCCAGTTCCTCGTGGTCAGCCTCCGGCGCCCGATGATCTCCGCGGCGGAGCGCACTATCGGCGTCACCCAAGCCCGCGGCGCCCATACTCAGGTGATTGGGATTAAACTTTAAGGCGTTATCCTTACTGTGGAGGGCGCGGCGCTTCAAATTGTCCCGACCGACAAACTTCAATAAATATACCTATACGTTGAGGTCAAAGAACACTTAAAGTCGTAAATAAAGAACCCTTCCACCTTTTTTTGATTTGGCCGCTTCCACCCATTCACCGCCAAATGTTATGAATTCTTTAACGAACGGTTTAAATATGTCATCAATTCCCGCCCTGGTCTTTGACAACAATCAATTGTCCTCCTATAATCGTCAGGACAGAACAAAAAGCGCCGCTATTCTGGATGGGGGGCTAACCCTCCAGCTGGCGGGGGATACTTGGAAGAAATACGCTTATAACTATACGATTACGGAAAATACTCTGCTGGACTTTGATTTTCGTTCAGAACCCGGCGCCGATATTCAGGCCATTGGCTTCGACACAGACGACAGCTACAACCGCACTGTAAAGGAAGCCTTCCAAATTGCGGGAGCCAGGCCCAATTCCGGCTATCAAACCGCCTTTTTCAACGCTACGGGGACGGAATGGCAATATTTCACGCTACCGGTAGGGCAGTATTTTACAGGCCCCGTTAACTTCCTAACCTTCACCAACGACCACGTTAATACCGTCGCCAATCCCGAGGGGGCCGGCGTTTATCAAAATATTCGTCTCTACGAGCGGGATTTAACCGACGCGACGGCGCCTCTAGCGGCCTTAGGCGCGACCCCGGCCATTACGGAAACGGGCTATAGCTATAACTTTCAGGTGACCTACAGCGACGAAGCGGGGATTCGCCTGAGTTCTCTAGGAAATGACGACATTGAAATAACTCGCCCCGACGGTTTCCGTTATTTCGCCCGGTTGACCAATATTGAGGCCAACCCGGAGCGGACGCAAGTGGTGGCCACCTACACCCTGACCAGTAACTTAGGCTGGGGGTTAGCCACCGGAGATTTGAATGGACAGTATCAAATCAGCCTCCGGGAAGGACAAATCGCGGATTTTAACGGCAATCTCCTCGGGCAACAGAATTTAGGCGCCCTAGAAGTGAATGTGGCGGTTCCCCCCACCGCGGCGCCGCCCGAAACCAGCGTTACCTTTGACCCCGAGCAAATTCTCTCCTATAACCGTCAGGATCTTAAAGGCTTCGCTACCGTTTTGGACGGGGGAAAAACCTTAAAGCTTCAGGGCAACACCTGGAAAAAATACCGCTATCCCTACACCATTACCCCGGACACAATTCTAAAGTTTGAATACCAGAGCGACGGCGCTGGCGAAGAGCAGGCCATTGGTTTTGATACTGACGACGTTTATAGCAAACTGGATTTCCCCGCTTTTCAACTCTATGGGGCGAAAGCCTTTAGCAATGTTTACAACACCGATAATTTTAACTACGACGGCGCCGGTTGGAAGACCTACGAAATCGCCGTGGGCGAGTATTTCACCGGAACGGTGGAGTATTTAACCTTTATCAACGACCAAGATATTCAAACTCCCACCGCGAATAGTTTCTTCCGAAATGTTCAACTCTTTGACCGCTTTGAACTAGACGCGGAAGCGCCGACGGCGACGGTTAATCCCCTGGCGGATATTAACACCGCGACGGGAAATCCTGAGTATTTCTTCACGGTTATTTACCAAGATAATAAAGCTCTAAATCTTAACTCCCTAGACTCCCAAGATATTCGGGTTATCGGGCCCAATGGCTTCAGCGCCGGGGCGGAGTTCGTCAAGGCGACGGTTGTGGGCGATAGCGTTCAAGCCCTGTATCGGGTTCTGAATCCGGCTAATTGGGATAGTTCTCAAGTTGGGGAATATCGACTGGAACTTCAACCGGAGCAGGTGAAAGACCTCAGCGGCAATTCCGCGGCGTCGGTAGCGTTGGGCGCCTTTCGGGTTCAATTCGCCCCGTCCTTAACTCTGGTTCCCGCGGCTTTGTCCAATTACGGCACCCAGGGCCGCTCCCAAAACGCCGGGATTTTAGACGGGGGCAATCGCTTAAGTTTGACGGGGGACACTTGGCAAAAATACGAAGTCGCCTACACCGTCACCCCCAATACCCTACTGGATTTTCAATTTCGCTCCCTGGTTCCGGGCAATATTCAAGCCATCGGCTTTGATACTGACAATAGTTATCAAAGCGCGCCTAAATGGGGTTTTCAGTTAGGCGGCGATAAGCCCCAGAGTTTCCGCTATTTTCTAGACGCGTTTGATTCCCTGGGGACGGACTGGCGCAATGTCACTTTAGAGGCGGGAAAATACTTTACCGGCGCTTTTACTTATCTGACCTTCGCCAACGACCACAACATCACCAATCCCAACGGCGCTAGCGAGTACCGCAATATTCGCCTCTACGAGCGGGATTTAACGGATCTAACGGCGCCTCAGGCCAGTTTATTAACCCCGGCGCCGATTACGGAAACCGGTTTTAATTACAATTTTCAAGTCCTTTACACCGACGAGGCGGGGATTCGTCTCAGTTCTCTGGGCAATGGCGATATCCAAATTACCCGCCCGGACGGGTTCAGATACTTAGCTCGGTTAACGAATCTAACCGCCAACGCCGATCAGACTCAAGTCACCGCCGCCTATACCGCGACCAGTAATTTGGGCTGGGGCGTCCCGGAGGCGGATCTGAATGGTAATTATCTAATTACCCTCCTGGCTAATCAAGTTGCTGATTTAAACGGCAATACCCTTGGGGAACAGCAACTCGGCGCCTTTATCGTAGCGGTGGCGGAACCGCCCCAGGACGTTCCGATTCCCCCGGCGCTGACCTTTGACCCTGGGCAAATTTTTTCCTATAACCGGCAGGATCTGAATGGCTCCGCCCAGGTTTTAGAGGGGGGGCAAACCCTTGAATTAACGGGTAACACTTGGAAAAAATACCGCTATCCCTACGTCGTCACCCCGGACACGGTTTTAACCTTCAAGTACCGGAGCGACCGTCCGGGAGAAGAGCAGTCCATTGGTTTCGATACTGACGATCTTTACGGCGCCGATTTCCCCGCTTTCCAATTAAGCGGTTTGACTGCGGCGGCGGGTTACAACACCGAGTTTTACCGCGCCAACGCTGGGGAATGGCAGACCTATGACATTCCTCTGGGGCAGTATTTCACCGGCGCCGTCGAATATCTAACCTTCATTAACGACCACGATGTCAGCGCCCCGGACGGCAATGGTTTCTATAGTCAGATCCGGCTCTACGACCGCTTAACGTCCGACCAAACGGCGCCGACTGTTCAAGTCAACCCCCTAAAAAACCTCTATTTCGCCACCGTCGCCCAACCCTACCGTTTTACCCTAACGGCCCAGGATAACAAGGGCCTAGATTTAGAGTCTTTAAGCGATTTAACCTTTACTGTTACTGGCCCCCAAAGCTTTAGCGCCGGCGCCAGCGTTATCGAAGTCCTCCCCAACCCCTTCAATACGGAAGCGACCGTCACTGTGGAACTGAGCGCTCCCCTTCCCTACAGCGCCGCCACAGTAGGCGAATATACGATCTTTGCTGAAAACGGCCAGATTCGCGATATCAACGGCAATAGTTTCAACCTCGGGACAATCGGCTCCTTTGAGGTTTCGGCGCCGTCCAGTATCGGCGTAAATCTCTCCACGGTTCGCAGTGTCTCCAGCGCCTTGCCCTTCGTGGACGGTTTTAAATCCGCTCGCGCTTGGATTCCTCAGCGCAAAGGAGCTTGGGATACTGGCGCCGCTCTAAGCCTAGACGAAAACGGGTGGGTGACGGCTTGGCCAGACCCCGCACAGCCGGCGACGACCCAAATTTCCACTCTCCTGTTTGACAACATTCAGGGGCGCTATCCGGGGGGAAAATACGTTGTGCTCTACGAGGGGGAAGGAACCCTAACCTACAGCCGGGACGCGGTGAAAGATAACGCCGCTTCGGCGCCGGGGCGGGACGTGATTACGGTGACCCCTTCCAATAAGGGGATTCTGCTCTCCATTACCGCCATCAATCCAGAGAACTATATTCGCGATATTCGGGTGGTTCCCCTAGAAGCGGAAACGACCTATGAGGAAGAGATCTTTAACTCCCTCTACCTGGACAAAATCGCGCCCTTCTCGACTCTGCGCTTCATGGATTGGGGCTTCACCAATAACTCGCCTCAAGTGGAATGGAGCGATCGCTCCACTCCAGACCGGGGCACATGGATGGGGAAGGGAGTTCCTGTGGAAATCATGGTGGAGCTGGCGAATACCACCCAGAGCGCTCCCTGGTTTACCCTGCCTCATCAGGCGACGGACGACTATATCCGCAATTTTGCGACCTCTGTGCGAGACAACCTCGACCCCGGCTTAACGGTTTATGTGGAATACTCCAACGAGGTTTGGAATCCCCGTTTTGACCAATACCGTTGGGTCCGGGCCCAAGCTCAGGCGGAATGGCCCGATTCTCCTCTGGGCGAATATACTCAAGTCATCGATTGGTATAGCCGCCGGACAACCCAGGTGACTCGGATTTGGGACGAAGTGTTCGGCGCCGATAAAGACCGAGTGATTGGCGTCATGGCCGGACGCTCCGCCGATGTCGGCACCCTAACCCGAGCGCTGAGCTACGCGTGGGCCGAGAATCCCTTGACCCACGCCGAATACGGCATTGACGCCTTGGCTATCGCCCCCTATTTCGGCAATTATTTAGGCAATTCCAACTACGAATCCCAAGTTTTGAGTTGGACGCAACAGCCCGACGGCGGTTTGGATACGCTTTTTGCGGAATTGAACCAGGGCGGACAACTGGTCGGAGCGCAGCAAACTGGGTTCTTAAACGGCGTCCGTCAACAACTCCAAGCCCACAAGGATTTAGCGGAGGCTGAGGCTCTTCCTTGGATCGCCTACGAGGGCGGGCAAAGCTTGGTCAGCGCCGGCGGCGTTAACCCTAATCCCCAAATTACGGATCTCTTCGGCGCCGCCAACCGAGACCCCCGCATGGGCCAGATCTACGAGCAATACTTAGACCTCTGGAACGAAATGGGGGGCGGTTTATTTGTCCACTTCAACGATATTGGCCGCAGTACCGGCGCCGGCAGTTGGGGATCTCTGGAATCGGTTTTGGACTCCGGCTCGCCCAAGTACGACGCGCTGGTCAATTTCATCGGCGCCGCCCAGGCTTCGGGTTTCTATTCCTAAGGGGTTCGTCGGGGGAGGTCAAGGGACGCTCCCCCGGCGCGGTTTTGGCTTAAAGGTCTCCGCCCCGAAAGGCCAGCACGAAAACCACCACGGGGCCGGCGATCATAATCAGAGAAATAAAGGTCAGTTGAAAAATGGGTTCTAAGTTAAGGGCGGCGATTAAATCCATGGGAGCTCCTAGAGACAAACAAACAAAGGGTCAAGGACTGATGAAAACCATTGTCTATAATAGCGGGGAAGGTTTCGCTCTTTGACCGCGCCTTCTCGAAAAAGGATAAAGTTTTGTTAAAGGCCGGCTTCGGCTACGCTCAGTCTGCGGGGCCTTGATAAAAGAAAGCTAGGAAAATCAACCATGAAAACTTGGCTGTGCGTCAACCACTGCGGCGCCTGTTGTCATCTGGATCCCCGGGAGCGCCCGGAGTTGGAGAGTTATCTGACGCCGGAGGCGCTGGCCCAGTACCTTTCCCTGGTGGGGCCGGACGGCTGGTGCGTCCACTACGACCCGGAGCGCCGTCAGTGTCAAATCTACGACCGGCGTCCCCGCTTTTGCCGGGTTCTGCCGGAAACCTTTGAGGAGATGTTCGGCGTCGGCGCCGAGGAATTTGAGGACTTCGCCATCGCCTGTTGCCAAGAGCAAATCGCGGGGGTTTACGGCGCCGATAGCGCCGAGTTGGCCCGGTATAACGAAGCGGTGGCGGGAAAGCCTGGTTAAAGGTTGTCCAAATACGCGGTTAATTCTTCTTGACTCAACGCCGTGAGAATGAAAATTTCCTGGGCGCTTTTACCCTGACGGGCGATGACTTTAAAGCCGCCCCGGATGGGAACGGAGATGCGAAACTGAAGGCGAGGGATATGGCTCCGGGTACGGCTGAGGACGCCGGGGGTGACGGTGCCCACGCCAGGCCGGGTAATCAGTTTTTCCAGACGGGGAATCAGACCGTCCAAGTGGGTGGAGTGATTCCAAACCAGGCGTCCCCGCTCCTTTTCTCCCATAACCCTAGGCGGCCTCTAGGGGCGCCATCGTCAGCCCTTCCCGGCGGAGTTGTTGGTGGTAGAGTTCCGCTTGTTCCAAGGGGCCCGTCCAGACGATGGCTTGGCCGTCAAAATGGACTTGGTTGGTCAGTTCCCAAGCCAAATCCGCAGTCATGCCGGGGATGTGTTTGAGTAAACAGTCCGCCACGTGCTGAAAAGTGTTGTGGTCGTCGTTGAGGACAATGACCTTAAAGTTGGGATAGGGCTGGCGACTCTGGACGGTTCGGCGCTCTGGAGTCGTTATTGTCGCGGTGGCTACCGTCCAGGAATTTTGAATCAGGTTAACCATAGGTTAGCGTCGAGGGTTCCCGAACCCTCTAGGGTCTTAAAAAGCCTAGTTATTCAGGAGTATATCGCGCGGCTCTCTCCTCTGGGGAGAAACCCAGGCGGCGCTGAAGACGCCATAATACTTTATCTAAGATTCAAGACTCTCGGACAGCGCCCTAGGGTTCCGGGGGGCCAACACCCGACAGATTTTATGAACGTATGAACGAAGCTGAAAAAATTCCCGTCGTCGTTAACGGCGCCGCCGGCAAAATGGGCCGGGAAGCGATTAAAGCCGTCAGTCAGGCGGAGGACATGGTTCTCGTCGGCGCGGTGGATCGCAATCCCTCGTTGCAGGGTTTAGACGCGGGGGAAGTCGCGGGGATCGGGCCGGTGGAAGCGCCCATCTTGAACGACCTCCAAAGCGTTTTAGTCCTAGCGACCCAAGCGCCGCTTCAAGGCGTGATGGTGGATTTTACCCATCCTGACAGCGTCTATGAGAATACCCGCTCCGCCATCGCCTACGGCGTCCGTCCCGTGGTCGGAACAACGGGGCTAACTCCCAAGCAAATCGGGGAACTGGCCGAGTTTGCCGAAAAAGCCAGCGTGGGTTGCTTGATCGCCCCCAATTTCGCCATTGGCGTTTTGTTGCTCCAACAGGCCGCCATCCAAGCGGCCCGCTACTTTGACCATGTGGAAATCATCGAACTGCACCACAACCAAAAAGCCGACGCGCCCAGCGGCACGGCGCTGAAAACCGCGGAGATGTTGGCGGAGCTAGGGAAAACCTACAATCCCCCCCAGGTCAAAGAAACGGAGACGCTTCCGGGGGCGCGAGGCGGGTCGGCCCCGGAAAATATCCCCGTCCATAGCGTCCGTTTACCGGGATTACTAGCCCATCAAGAAGTTCTCTTCGGCGCTCCGGGGCAGGTCTATACCCTCCGCCACGACGCGACGGACCGGGCCTGTTATATGCCGGGAGTCCTACTGGGGATTCGCCGGGTGACGCAGTTGCGCTCCCTCGTTTACGGTCTCGAAAAATTACTCTAGAGAGGGAGGGCGCCGGAGGTCGTTTCAAAAATGGATTAGCATGGAAAATAAGCTGATCCCCACCTAGGAGAAAACCTGTGCCCCCTCGCTTTATCGCCCCGAATAACTCCGGTTTAGGCTGTGGCTTGATTCTGCTGGGGCTAGCGTTACTGCTGGGCGCCGTTGGGCTGGGCTGGGTGGTCAATGGCATTTTATTGTTTTTCTTGTTCCTGTCCCTAGCGCCGGTCCTTCTGGTTTTTCTCCTGCGCTGGTGGGTGGGGCGCAATCTACTGGCGGCGCCTTGTCCGGTCTGCGGCTACGAGTTATCGGGACTGCGGGGGCAGGAAACGGTTTGTCCCAGTTGCGGCGATGCTTTGGCGGGGACGGAGCGGGGGTTTGAACGGGTCGCTCCCCCCGGCGCCATTGAAGTGAAGGCGGTGGAGATCAACCAACCCTAAGGCTCCAGTCCGAGTCCTCCGGCGAATTCACCCCCTTGAAGTCTTTTTAATTTTTTAACTTTGGGAATAGCGCTAGGATTAGGGGTTAGCCAGCCAGCGCCGCTTTTGCCATGAAACAATTAATCGAGGGGTTACAGCAGTTCCAGTCGGGTTATTTTTCCGCCCATCGCGACCTGTTTGAACAACTTTCCCACGGTCAGCATCCCCGCATTCTCTTCATTACCTGCTCCGATTCCCGCATTGATCCCAATTTGATCACCCAGGCCCAGGTGGGAGACCTCTTCGTCATCCGCAACGCCGGCAATATCATTCCCCCCTACGGCGCCGCCAACGGGGGCGAAGGCGCGGCCATGGAATACGCCCTGACGGCGCTGGGCATCGAGCAGGTGATTGTCTGCGGTCATTCCCACTGCGGCGCGATGAAGGGTCTGCTGAAGCTCAACTCCCTTCAAGAAAAATTACCCCTGGTTTACGACTGGCTCAAACATGCCGAAGCGACCCGGCGCTTGGTTGTGGATAACTATGGGCATTTGGAAGGGGAAGATTTAATCGAAATGACGGTGGCGGAGAATGTCCTGACCCAGTTGGAAAATCTGCAAACCTATCCCGTGATCCACTCCCGTCTCCATCAGGGGAGTCTGGCGCTCCACGGCTGGATTTATCGCATTGAAAGCGGGGAAGTCCTGGCCTATGACGGCGTCGTTCATGATTTTGTCCCCCCCCAAAGCCGCCTACCTGCGCCGGAGCCGGAGTACACTCTCCATCCCAGTTGTCCCTTTGAGAATTACCAGCCCTTTAAAATCGGCTCGGAGCGCGGCGCTAAACAACAGGCGCGGGAAACACAGCCTCAACCCGCGGCGGCGCCGGTGAACGGTCTCGGCCATTTAGCCCCTCAACAGGCGGAGCGCATTTATCGCGGTTCCCGGCGCTAGGGAGAAAAGGTTCGCCTCTCTAATACTGAGGAATATTGGCGTCCACTAGGCGGGAGTAGGCGTCGATGCCCCCGCGAATATTGCTGACCTGTTTAAAACCGATTTGCCGCAACCATTGGCACATCTGCTGGGAGCGGACGCCGTGGTGACAGAGCACCAGGGTTTCCGCCTCGGGATCGTAACGTTGGAAAATGGTCTCCGACCAGAGGGGAAACTGGCTCAGGGGCAGAATATCAAATCCTTCAATGTGGGCCAGCGCCGCTTCTTCCGGCTCCCGGACGTCGATCAATTGGACGGAAGGGTTAGCGTCAAGCAGGGCTAGTTTCTGGGCTAATTCCTGAACGGTGATTTCCGGGGCGGCGCTCATGGGGATTGAGAATAGAGTTTTGGTGAGAATCAGTCGCTAGGCTCGTTAGGGCGCCAGACGGGACTTCGTCCAAGCGCCGTCGTCGTCCATGATGTAAACAATACGGTCGTGGAGACGACGGGGACGCCCCTGCCAAAATTCCAGTTGTCGGGGAACCACCCGCCAGCCGCCCCAGTGGGAGGGGCGGGGAATGGGGCCGTCGCCCCAGCGTTGTTCCGCCTCCCGCAGACGGTCTTCGAGGACGGAGCGGTCGAGGATGGTCTCGCTTTGGGGCGAGGCCCAGGCGCCCAGTTGGGAACTGCGGGGACGGCTCTGGAAATAGGCGTCGGACTCGGCGGCGCCGACCTTTTCCACGGAGCCTTCCACCCGGACTTGGCGCTCCAGCGCCGCCCACCAAAAGACGAGGGAGGCCCAGGGGAAAGCGGTTAACTGGCGACTTTTTTGGCTCCGGTAGTTGGTGAAAAAGACAAAGCCCCTCTCGTCTAAACCTTTGAGCAGAACCATTCGGGCCATGGGTTTACCCTCCTCCGTTACGGTGGCCAAGGTCATGGCGTTGGGTTCCGGCAACTCGGCGCTGACGGCCTGCTCTAGCCAAAGCCGAAATTGGTCAAAGGGATGATCGGCCGCGTCCGTTTCGAGGAGTCCCCCCTGGGTGTAGTTTAAACGGAGATCGGCGAGGGAAACGGGCATGATTGAAGGCGGTCGAGAGAGGGTTTTCCCCTAGTTTAAAGGAAGGCGGAGCCAATAAGCGCCCTTGACCCCCGAAATGGCTGAAACTCTTTCATCGCCTACATTTCACGCGTTGCCACAGGAATCTTGGGTGTTTGAAAAGCCTGTCTAGGCAACGCTTTCGGGAATTTGGCTAGATATGGCTTGGATTGATTTTCCCTCTTTCTTGGGTTACTTATCATGCTTGAACCCCTGGCAGTCTCAAAATTCAGCCTCAGCTCCGTTTGCCATCCATCTGTAGCGCTTAGCGTCAGGATTTTAGAGTCATTGATAAAATAGCTCAGCAGAGTGATGAAGCTTATAGAGAGCGCTACGTTCATGAGTTTCAATTTAGGGATCGCAAGATCCAAGAGACTATTTAGAAATCAACTTCTTTACTATCGAAAACTTGAGCTAGATTAGAACTGGGAACTTGGCGTAAGAAGATAGCGCCGATTCCTAAAAACAACGCCAACGACGCCATAGCTAAGCGTTGATCGCCGGTTAAACTGCTGACGCCGCCAAACAACAGAGGGCCGACAATGGCCGCCAATCGTCCCGCCAAAGCGTTAAAGCCAAATAGTTCAGCGGCCTGATTCTCCTGAACAAGACGAGCGAACCAACCTCGACAAAACGCTTGGGTGGAGCCGAAAATCAGTCCTAATAAGACCGCTAAAACGAAAGGGGTGGCGGGATCGGCGCTGAAGGTCATAATCCCAATGGCTAATCCCCAGAGCGATAATAAGCCGTATAAGAGCCGATGAGCGGAAAAACGATCGCCGAGGAAACCGAAGAGGATGGTGGCGGGAATGGAAACGAGGTTAAATAACACCCCATATTGAAGAATTTCCGTCAGAGTTAAGCCAAATTGGGTGGTTAAGTAAATGCCCAGAAAATTATTGATAGTGACAATGGCGTCGGAAATCAGGTAAAAACCGATCAAGAATTTGAGCAAGTGGGGTCGTTGGGGTAGAGATTTTAAGGTTTCCCACACTTGCCGATAGGATTGACGAATTAAGGGCAAATCTGTTCTTGGGGTTTGGCGCGGCAACCAAAGTAAGGCGGGTAAACATAGCGCCAAGACCCAGATTCCGGCAATTAGAAAAGCTGACCGCGACTCCGTGACCGCGTTAAATTGCCCGGCGCTTTGTACCGCCCGAAACAAGAAATAACAAATAATCCCCCCGATGTAGCCCAATCCCCAGCCCCAGCCCGATAGCCGCCCTAGGGTTTTTTCGGTTCCCAACTCTGGCAAATAAGCGTCGTATAAACTGGTGGCCAATAAGTAGCCCATTTGGGTGGCGGCAAAGGCCAAAACGCCCCAAAGTATTCCCCCCGCTTGCACGGTCATTAAGGCGAAACATCCCAGCCCGCAGAGTAGGGTCATGGCGATAAAGAGTCGATGGCGCAGGTTCCCCAGATCGGCGATGGCCCCGAGTAGGGGAGCCAGTAACCCGGAGAGCAGTAACGTGAGAGAGACCAATAATCCCCATTGCCCGTCGCAGTCCGCCCCGCCGCCGCAGACCTGTTCCCGAAAAAAGATGGCGTAGGCGATGCCGGGAATCAGAAAAATATAGCCCGAACTGCCAATGTCGTACAAAATCCAAGCGATAATAGCCCTATTTCGGGCGGGGCGAGGGGTCATGTTTTCAGGGTTTCTGCAAGGGAATTCTCCCAATAGTGTCTTACAGTTTTGGCTCAATCGTCCAACGCTTCCAGCGCCGCTGTGACGTCCCAACGAGCTATCAAAGTACATTTGCGGACTGTGACGAGTTGGCGATTCCTTCTGGAACCCGTTATCCTAGCCCTAGTAAAAGCGCGTGTCCCCAAATAGTGCGAATGCCCTCACCTCTGCTCGTTAATGGCTTAGACGCGTTTCTGCAAAGTTCGGAGATTGAAGCGTCTCCCGCGTGGGAATTTATCCAGGGGGAAGCCCAACAAAAACCAATGCCCACTTTGTTTCATTCCCGTCTGCAACGGAATTTGGTCAACGCCATTAATGGGGAAACCCGAGATTATGAAGCCATTCAGGAATTACGATGTCTTGTGCCGCCTTTTTCCCCTGTTCCCGATATTGCCGTGGTCAAGAGCGCCCGTCTGACGGATGAAGACGGGCCGTTGCTAGGAGCGCCGGACTGGTTAATCGAAATTCTTTCCCCGGATCAAAATATTCTCAATCTACAAACTAAAATCCTGCACTGCTTAACCCACGGCGCTCAACTGGCTTGGTTAATTGATATTTACCGTCAACAAATTTGGGTTTGGCGTCGGGAAAGCTTGCCTTTGGTCTATTGCGGCTCAGATAACGCGCCCACATTGGACAATCTTTTGACCTTAACCGTCAATGATGTGATTGCCATGACCCGACAACGTTAGCGATGGGGTAAAATTCACCCCTATGAGCGATTACCCCACCGCCGACTATGACAGTCCTTGGAAAGACGCCCTGTGCCGCTACTTTCCCGAGTTCATGGCGTTTTACTTCCCCGCCGCCCATCAACAAATCGACTGGAGCCAACCCCATGCTTTCCTAGAGCAGGAACTCCAGCAAATCGCGCAGGATGGCGAACTGGGCAAGCGCCGTCTGGATTGCCTAGCGCGAGTGAATACCTACGAAGCTGGGGAGCGGTGGGTCTATGTCCATGTGGAAATCCAGAGCCAGAGCGACACAGAATTTGCCGAGCGCCTGTTTACCTACAACTATCGACTCTACGACCGCTACCGTCGTCCT
>WGLZ01000064.1 GCA_016471375.1 Cyanobacteria bacterium RI_101 | reverse complement strand
TGGCGATCAGGAAAGAAGCGCTCGGAGAAAAGCACCCCGACACCGCCCAATCTCTCCACAATTTAGGCTTTTTATATTATGCGCAGGGAAGGTATGATGCCGCCATCCGCTTATACCAACAGGCGCTGGCGATTAACAAAGAAGTCCTTGGGGAAAAACACCCCGACACCGCTACCTTTCTCAATAATTTAGCGGGACTACGGTGGGCGACGGGCGATATTCCCCAAACCTTGGCGCTGTTGAAACAGGGGACGGACATCCAAGAAATTAACCTTGCCATTTTCCTTAACCAAATCGGGGACGAAAACCGCAAACAGGCTTATATCAATACCCTAACCGGAACTACTTACTGGACAATCTCTCTACATCTCAACAGCGCCGCCGACAATCCCCAAGCCGCGGAGCTAGCGTTAACCACCATTCTGCGCCGCAAAGGACGGGTGCTAGACGCCCTTGGCAACACCGTCGCCCTCCTGCGGCAACGACTCAACCCCGCTATTCAAAGCACTTTCGACGACCTCGGCGCCAGACGGAGCCGACTGGCTAGCCTCAGCTTCCAGGGGCCGGGCCAACTTCCCCCCGAAGTTTTTAAACAAGAACTGGCGACCCTCAATCAACAAATCCAGCAACTCGAAAGCCAACTCTCTAGCCAAAGCGCCGAATTCCGCGCCGAAAACCAACCCATCACTATCGGCGCCGTTCAGAAACTCTTACCCAAAGACGGCGCTCTGGTGGAATACATCGTTTACGAACCCTACGATCCCAAAATAAATAAATGGGGCAAACCCCGCTACGCCGCCTATGTCCTCCTCCCCAACGGTAATATCAAAGGCGTTGATCTGGGCGACGGCGCCGAAATTGACCAATTGATCGCCGTCTGGCGCACAACCTTAAACACTCCCCCCGGTAAAATTCTCCCTTTTCAGAAACGGGCGGAAAGAGAACAAAAAAATGCCGGCGCCGCGCTAGAAGAGAAAATATTTGCCCCCCTGCGACCCTACCTGAAAAACGCCCAACACTTACTCGTCGCTCCCGATAGCCAACTCAACTTAATACCTTTTGCGGCGCTTCCCGACGGCGCCGAGAGTCGGTATTTAATCCAAGACTATCAACTGACCTTCCTCACCAGCGGGCGGGATCTGCTCAAACTGCAAAACCCGGCGCCGTCCCGTTCCCCTAGTCTCGTCCTAGGCAATCCCGACTACGGCGCTCAAGCTCCCGCAAAAGGCAAAGACGCAGAGCGCTCCGCCGACATCGGCAAACTTGACTGGTGTTGTAGCCCCCTCCCCGGCGCTCAAGCGGAAGTGGAGGCCCTCCGTCCTCTTCTTCCCGGGGCCAACATTTACACCGGCGCCGAGGCGGGCGTTGACAAACTAGAATCCATCAAAGCGCCGCCTATTCTGCACCTCGCCGCCCACGGCTTCTTTTTACCCGACAATCCGCCCCCCGCCGACCCCAAACCCGGCTTAACCGGCAACCTTCAGGAAACCCTAAAACCGGATCTGCGGGATAATCCTCTCCTGCGCTCGGGTCTCGCCTTGACCGGCTTTAACCCCAGGGAAAATAAATATGGCGGCGCCTTAACGGCGCTGGAAGCCACCACCCTCGATCTCTGGGGCACCAAACTGGTCGTCCTCTCCGCCTGTCAAACCGGCGTCGGCGACGTCCGCACTGGGGAAGGCGTCTATGGACTGCGTCGCGCCTTTGTTCTCGCCGGCGCCGAGAGTCAGGTGATGAGCCTCTGGAATGTCTCCGATCAGGGCGCCCAGAGTTTGATGGTCAAGTATTACCAAAAACTGCGACAGGGCGTTGGGCGGAGCGAAGCCCTCCGACGGGCGCAG
The DNA here is from genome assembly GCA_016471375.1 of Cyanobacteria bacterium RI_101. Lineage (GTDB taxonomy): Bacteria > Cyanobacteriota > Cyanobacteriia > Cyanobacteriales > Microcystaceae > Synechocystis. The sequence continues at coordinate 20,473 of WGLZ01000064.1, read as the reverse complement.
TTGGAAATGTTGCAGGGGGAAGAATATCCCAACCCCTACTACTGGGCCGCCTTTACCCCCTCCGGCGACTGGAGCCCGTTTCAATTCAACTAGAGGAAAAAGACTCGCTGACTGATAACTAACTATCGTTCCAGTTGAGTCAGCGCCGCGTTTTGGTAGTAGTGGGAAAGGATTTGAGCGTAGGGAATGCCCTGCTGAGCCAGACTATAGGCGCCCCACTGACTCAGGCCAATGCCGTGACCGGAACCCCGGCCTAAAATTTGAAAGCGCCCCCCTTCCGCGGAAACGGTAAACAGGGCGCTCCGCAATTCCAGCAGTTGTCGAACCTTAGCGCCGGTAAAGGTTTTGCGGCCCCGACTGCCCTGAACCTGCAAGCTGACCACCCGGCCCCGGGCCGTGGTTCTTAACGGCGTTAGGGCTTGAACGGCGCCGACGCCAAAGATACGCCCCAAGTCGGCGCTGGTGAAACTTTTATCCCACTGAAAAACCGGCGCGTTTTGGTCGTAGTCCACTACGCCCCGCAGATAAGGCAGAGGCGATGTCCACACGTCCTCCACATTTTCCGTATGGCCCCCGGAGGCGGCGTGAAAAGCCGCTAGGATCACTTTGCCGCCGTAGGTCATCACTTGCCCCTGGGTCTGCTCCACGGCTTCCACCGTGCTCACGTACTCGGCGTTTAATCCTTTATAGACTTGGGTGGCGGTGGTTGTGTCCAGATCGTAGTAGCGGTTGCTGTCCTTGGAACTTTGGTAAATGGCGTAGGTGCGGGCCGCCACCGCCTGGGCCTTCAGCGCCTCTAGGGGCCAACTGGGAATGGCCTCGGAACCCACCACGCTATACAAATAAGACTCGATATTGACCTGATTCACCGCCGTCACCCCGGCGCCCTGCCGCAGGAGCCGAACCCGCCCCCGATACCAGCGGTCGCCAATCCAGACGGCGCCGTCCCCCTGGGGTTCTACGGTTAACTGGGAGGCGCTCCAATTGCCTAAACTGACGCCCCGACCCCGGGCCGTCGCCGTGGCGGGAACCAAGGGATCTAAAGACCCCACCACTTTACCGGCGCCGTCCCGGACAACGCCCGGAGTGGAACTGCCCACCCGCACGGCGCCGGCTCCTTTAGTAATGGCCACTCGTAAATCTAAAGCTTGAGCCGCCCCCGACCAGAGGGTTAAACCGCCGAGGATCAGCGCCGCGGAGAGGGAAAAGCGCCGAGCGCCGCAGAGAAATTGTCGCCAAAAAGAGAGGGAGTAAGACATAGAAACGATCCTCACACAAAGTCCCGAAAGCGCCGGCCCCGAGAAATAGGGTTTATTCTACCAGGGCGGCAGTAAATTCTGGGGCTTATTGGGCGTCGGCGGCAGGGAATCCTGTTTGAGCACAAAACCGCTGTAGGCCGTTAAACCGTGTTCGCTTAAGTCCAGCCCCCGCAGTTCCGCCTCCGCGGAAACTCGGAGACCGACGGCGGCCTCCAGTAAACGCCAGCCGAACCAACTCAGGAGCAAGGCGAAGAAACTGACGGCGGCGATCCCCAACAGTTGGGCCAATAACTGCTTCAGCGCCGGCAGACCGCCCCCCAAAAGAAGACCCTGGGCGGGGCCAAGGGTGTAAAGCGCCGCGCCGTTGCCCAATTTGACCTCCGGCCCCAGGGCGAAGAGCGCCACCGCCAGGGTGCCCCAGAGGCCGCAAATTAAATGCACGGGCAACACCCCCACCGGGTCGTCAATTTCCATGCGGTCAAAAAAGTCGATGGCCAGCGCCACCAACGCCCCCGCCACGGCGCCGATGAAACCGCCCCAGCCCAGATCCACATAACGGCAGACGGCGGTGATGGCCACTAGACCCCCTAAAATGCCGTTGATCATCACGGAGAGGTCCGGTTTGCCAAAATAAAACCAAGCCATAATTAATGCGCTAATCCCCCCGGTGGCCGCGGCTAAATTGGTCACTAATAAGACATGGGTAATCACCGCCGGATTGGCGCTCATGCCCGCGCCGCCGTTGAAGCCAAACCACCCCAGCCAAGCCCCCAAACACCCCAGGGTCGCCAGGGGCAAATTATGGGCCGGCAGGGCGAAGGATTCCCCCCGCCGGTACTTGCCCAAGCGGGGCCCGAGGATCACCGTCCCGGCGAAGGCGGCCCAGCCCCCCGCCAAATGCACCACCGTCGCGCCGCCGTAGTCCCAAAAGCCCGCCTGGGCCAGCCAACCCCCGCCCCAGATCCAATGGCCGACCACGGGGTAAATAAAAATCAGGAAGAAAACGCTAAAGAGTAAAAAAGCGAGGAAATGAATCCGCTCCGCCACGGCGCCGGCCACGATCCCCACCGCCACCGCCGCCAGCAGGGCTTGGAAAAAGAACTTGGTTTGCAGAGGCACCCCGGCCCAACTGAGGGCGGCGAAGATTCCCTGATAATCCAACCCCGTTAGGGGGCTATTATCGGGGCCCAGCAGAAAAAAGCCCTGGGTTCCAAACAGAGGCGTGCCGGCGCCGAAGAGAATGGCGAAGCCCACGGCCCAAAAACTGAGGAAGGTCAGCGCCAGGGTGAGTAAATTCTGGGTCAGGAGATTGACGGCGTTTTTGGAGCGGCAGAAGCCAATGCCCAGAAGCGCGAATCCCATGGTTAAGACAAACACCAGACAACTGCAAAAGATGACCCAACCCGTGTTCAGGGAAATTTGGTAAGACTTTTGCATGGATAGGGGATTTAAACCCGCGAGGGATTGGGCCAGGCTTTGGTGGGCGCCGGCGAAGACGAGCAGAAGCGCCAAAATTCCGCAGAGAGTCCAAAACGCGGGGCGGGGGGAGAGTCGATGTTTCATGCAATTCGGGGCCGGTCTTTCTGAGATACCCTATTAAAGATAAATCTAAGTCACCCCTTTCCAGACTTGCTCGTTCCCCGATGAAACTCTTAGCCCCGATGAAACCGCCCATTTTTAACCTCCTCAGTCTGGGGGAGCGGGGCGTTGGGAAAACAGTCTTTTTGGTGGGGAGCTACGCCGAACTCAATAATGTCTCCGATTTGGGTCCGTCCCTGACCCCCCCGAGCCAGCCTAGTCTCTGGTTTGAGTGTCAGTACAGTTCGGAACGAGAACTCCTAGACAGTATTTTGAATTATGTCTCCCAGACGGGGCACTATCCGCCGCCGACGTTAAAAATTACCGATTTTCACTTCGCCTTCAAGCGCCAGCAACGCTTTGGCGTCCAGACCCTCTGCTATTTTCGCTGGTGGGATATTCCGGGGGAGTATTGCAATTTTGAGAATCCTTACTACCAAACCATGATTCTCAACTCCCATAGTTGCTGTGTCTTCATTAACGCCGACCGTTTGGTTCGCGACCCTAGTTACCGGGAAAGTTTGCAAATTCTCACCAAACAAGTGGTTTCCCTGGCTCGCTTAATCGATCAAAAGGCGCTGTCCTATAGTTTCGCGCTGATTTTCACCCAGTGCGACCGTCTGGCCATGGGCGCCATGGCCCAGATTCAGATTGAAGAAAAAATCCAAATCCTGATCTCCGAATTAGAGCGGGTCAGCGCCAAGTACCAACGTTTTTATTCCGGCATTCCCATCGTCGATAAAAACGGCCAATTTAAACTGCAAGCCAACGGCGTTTCCTCCGCTTTCCTCTGGCTGGTGGCGGAACTCTACCGCAAACATACCTTCACCGGCGCTCGCACCCTAGAAAGCAGTCTCAAGGGCGACCCGAACCCGCCGCCGTCCCTGTGGCAAATGTCCCCCGCGCTGGCCCTGACCTTGGCTAGCATTTTGGCGGGTTTCGTTCTGCTGACAGTCGGGGCCTTATTTTTCGCTCAGCGTCCCGCTCCCGAATTGACCCAGACCGCCGGACGCTCGGACCGGAACATTCAATACTATCAAACGGTTCTTAAACAAGATCCCAACAATATTGACGCTCTGGTGGCCACGGCTAATTTATATCTAGAAAAAGGACAACTGTCCCAAGCGATTCCGGTGTTAGAAAAAATTGTCGCCCTCCAACCGGAGAATCAGGAATGGCAGTTTAACCTAGCGAAACTCTACGAACTGGACAATCAAACCGACCAGGCGGAAAAAATTTACGACCTGATTTTAGTCAAAGACCCCCGACAGTTTAAGGCGCTGGTGGCGAAAGCCATGCTCAAACAGGCCCAGGGCGACCAAAACGGCGCGTTAACCCTCTTTAAAATCGCCGAATCCGTAGCGCCGTCGCCGGAGTTGAAACAAAAAATTCAAGAACTGGCCCGCCAGGGCGCCGGAACGCCTTAATCGCGCAAACTGATCCGTCTGAAGCATGGAGAACGTCGTTTCCTCTCGGCCCCACGCTCTCCCGGAAATGGGGGAACTCGGCGCCGGTCCTGTGGGCAAACGGCTCCCCGGCGCTCGCCTGGCAACGCAAAGGATTGAACTGGCGGGCCACGCCTTGGCCTGTCCCCTGGTTCAGGAGAACCGACCCCAAATCCAGCGCCACCGGGCGGCGCTCCCCCGCAAGACTCTCTCCCGACCCCTACGATTGGCGCTGGAGGCGGGCCTGTTGCCGGAGGAGGGGAGTTTTTTTGATTACGGGTGCGGTCAGGGACAAGACCAGCGGGAAATGACTCAACGGGGTTACCCCAGCGCCGGTTGGGATCCCCATTACGCGCCGTCGGCGCCGAGGGTGGAGGCGGATCTGGTTAATTTGGGCTATGTGCTCAACGTCATTGAAGATCCCCGGGAGCGCCGGGAGGCGTTATTGGACGCCTGGCACTTGACTCGTCAGGTGTTAATTGTTTCCGCTCAGGTTCTTTTAGAGGACGAGAAAGCGGGTTGGCTTCCCTACGGCGACGGCGTTGTCACCCGCCGCCAGACTTTTCAGAAATACTATGAGCAACTAGAACTCAAGTCTTATATTGAGCAGGTTCTCGGAACCGAGGCCTGGGCCCTAGGGTTGGGAGTCTATGTCGTTTTTCGTTCCCCGGAGCAGGCCCAAACCTTTCAACTCTCCCGCCGGCGCCGACGGGCGACGACTCCCCGCCCCGGTCGTTTCCTCCGGCGCTTTGAGGACTATGAACCGCTTCTACGGCCGCTGATGGCGTTTTACGGCGAGCGGGGACGGTTGCCCCAAAGGGGGGAATTGCCGGAGGAAGAGGAAATTCTCTGCGTTTTCGGCAACTACCGTCGGGCCTTCGCGCTGATTCTCCAGGCGACCCCCGCGGCGGAATGGGACGCGATTCAAGACCAGCGCCGTCAGGAGCTTTTGCTCTACCTCGCTCTGAGTCGTTTTGAGGAGCGCCCCCGGCCTCGTCAACTGCCCCCGGCCCTGCGGCGGGATCTGAAGGAATTGTTGGGGGGCTACGAGGCGGCCTGTCTGTTGGCGGATGGCTTGCTCTACGGTTTGCGAGATCTATCCCAATTGGCGGCGCTGAGCCAAACCAGTCCCCTAGGTAAATGCTTTAAGCAGTCGTTTTTAATTCACGTTAATTATCTGGATCAACTGCCGCTTTTGCTTCGCCTCTACGAGGGTTGCGCCAGTCAAACCGCGGGGCGTCTGGAGGGCGCCAATGTGGTTAAATTGTCCTTCCGGGAGCCGCGGGTGTCCTATCTGGTTTATCCCCAGTTTGACGCCCTGGCCCATCCGCCGCTGACGGAACGATTGGACGTGGCGGTGAATCGTTTGCGGGTCTCCTATCGGGATTACCGCGGCGCCGAAAATCCCCCCATTCTCCATGAAAAGGACCGGCTGGTGGGCGCCGATTATGGGGGCTACGCCCAGTTTGCCCGTCTCTCTCGGCAGGAATGGGAGCGGGGTTTATTGGACGACTACGGCCCTATCCGGCGCCGGGAGGGCTGGGAGCGCCGTCTGGCGGAGCGGTGTTGTCAGGTTCGGGGTCATCGTCTCTGTTGGCGCTCGGACGGCGATCCTTTAAAACTGAAGTATTTAAAAGCGGAGGCCCAACGTCGGCGCCGGGACGGGGAATCGGCGCGGGTTCTAAGGAACGTCAAGGATAGTGGATCTTCACAGAGATAATCTGTGGTAATCTTGATTGAGCTAGAATTTTCAATTGCCTAACTAAAATATGAAAATTTCTTATACCTACTGGCAAGAAACTGATGGTATGCTTCTGGGCTATTTGAATGAGTTTCCTGAGCATTGGACACAGGGAACCGATCTTGAAGACCTGATTGAAAATTTAGCTGATTTACATAGAACATTTACTCAAGAACAAATCCCTGGAATCAAAAGAGTCGCCGAATTTGAACTGGTATGAAAAGACGAGACTTGATCAGGCTCTTAGAGCAGGCAGATTGTTATTTGCTTCGGTATGGCTCAAAACACGATATTTATCATAATCCACAGAATGGAAGATCTGAACCAATACCTAGACATAAAGAAATTAATGAGCGATTGGCAAAGAAAATTATCAAAAGTTTAACTCAGGATAACTAGGTCAGCGCCGCTGTTGAAATTCATGCTATGGCGGCGCCGGGACGGGGAATCGGCGCTATAGTTTTGGGAGTAGCGTCCATCGGCGCTGTTTTTGAGAGCTAATAATTATGACCCATCAAGACATTTTAGACGAATTTCTCTCTCTGCCTGCTGAAGCCCAGAGTCAGGTGGTTAGCTTAATCGCTCTGTTAAAACAAAAATATTTATGTTCTAAGCCGGAGTCTCCGTCGCCCAATAGTGATCTGACCAATGATCCCTTTGTTGGCATGTGGAAAGATCGTCAGGATTTAGGGAGTCGCGCTTGGGTGCGGACTTTACGGGAAACTGAATGGTCAAAATCATTCAAAATTTAGCTTTATTGTCCTACCCACAGCAGAAAGCCTAACCCACTCAACAAACATCAAACTGCTCTGTCAGCGCCGAAAAAAAGCCTGTTATGGAGAAAGTGAAACCATGATTGCTCTCAATGAAAACAGTCGTCTTGCGCCGGAAGACTATCTCAGGCTGGAAGAAAAAAGTCTTCTGAAACATGAATATATAGACGGCGAAATTTACGCAATGGCGGGAACAACCGATTCCCATAACACGATCGCCCTAAACTTGGCGGTCTTAATTCGCAACCATCTCCGGGGAACAAACTGTCGGGTTTACTTTGCGGACATTAAAGCTCGATTAGAGGAACGCAATCGCTTTTATTATCCCGATCTCCTCGTTACCTGTGACCCCAAAGACGCTGAAACCCCGACCTATAAACGCTTTCCCAAGCTCGTGATTGAAGTGTTATCGGACAGTACGGAATCCTTTGACCGGGGCGCCAAGTTTAGCGATTATCAAACGCTAGCCAGTCTTGAAGAATATGTGTTAGTCAATAGTCGGCGCTGGCAGGTGGAAATTTATCGTCGCGCCGAAGCGCCGGGCTGGCAGTGGCAATATTTTAACCATACTCCAGCCCATCCGGCGCTGACTTTAGCGAGCGTTGGACTGGATTTGACTCTGGCTGAGGTTTATGAGGATGTGTCCCTAGAAACTGAGGGAGAATTATCTTTCCCAGAGAGCGCCCGTTAAGGGGTCTGAATCAACCGAGAAGACGGCGCTGGGTCAAGCTCTTGAATGATTAAGACTGTTTCCGTTTGGATCAAGCCAGTTTTGATAAACTGCGTTATTGTTCGTAGTCAAAAAAAGATAGAATTTCTATTTGGCAAAGTTGGGCAAAAACATCGGGATAAATATCTTTAAATTCATCGGTAACGTGTAAGCAGTGGTTCTGTAAGCGCTCAATATTAGTCTCTTCGAGCAATAGGATACCCACCAAATACTGGTAAAGGGAAAGGCTGAGAGAGGGTTTTGCGATTGCTAGGGCGCCACGAATTTTCTGAATAACCGGAGCAATATCAGATGGCTTTAAATTAGGATTTAGCGCTTGAATTAATTGATACAAGTTGTCAATCAAACGACTTAAATCTTTGGGAAATAATTCTTCATCAATTAATCTATTTTTGAATAATTTATTAATTTCTTGGCTGAGTTTATTCTTGATTTGGATTTCAGTAGATTTGCTTTTAGGGATAAGCTCAGAAACAGATTGAAATGCGAGAATCAGACTATCTAATTGTTCGACATTCGCTTTGATTTGAGACGCTAAGCGCCGTTTTTGCCAATCTATATCGGCGCTTTTATAGACTAAATCATGGGTGGTTACAGTCCAGGCGTGTTCAAACGCAGTTTTGATTTGAATCTCAAAAATTATACTATAAACGCTTAAGCCCATTTCTACGCCTAAGTCCTGATTGGATCTGAGTTTAGCGTAAATTCTGGTTATATCAAAATTAAAGGTTTCTGGCGCTTTTTTATTCTGTCCTCGTTTCAGAGTTCTGTGAATAGCAAAAGTTTTTTGACAAAATTGTATAACGTTTGGTTCATGGGTTAAACTGGGAACAATAATAGTGCAGGCGAATAGATCATCTAAATCTGTCCATTTTTTAAATCTGCCAGTTTCAATTTTTTCGGCGACAGATTCAATAGTTTTAATTCGGAAGGTAAAGGCGTAGTTAGGATTTTTCTCACAATAATTGAGCAGTGTTTCTTTTACTTTTTGACTGAGAAGTTCCAGAAAAGGGAAATACTCCTGATAAGCTCTACCGAGTATGGAGGGATAAATCATAGTTTCTAGAATGGTTTATGATTCAGCGTCTAAAATAATATTTTTGATTATGGTGATCCGTTGTTTACGTTGGCCCGCATCGGTAAAGCGGGTTTTAACGGCGTTGTAATAGTCTCGCAGAGCGTTGTCCCTGGGGCTAGCTTCTTGCAAGAGCCGCTCGGCTAGTTCTTTGCCTTCTTCTTCGATCTCAGAGATGAAATCATGGAGATGACGAGCTATCAGGGAATAGTCGCTATTGAGTCGATTTTCCCGCTGGAGTTCAGCGACAGCGCCAAATAGGGAATAGAAATCCGCCTGATTTTTAAGGCGAGTTTTGGTTAAGCTTAAGCTTTGATCCGCTTCGGCAATCGCTTTGACGGTCTCGATAACTGTCCTAAATTCATCGGTGACGCTTTGTTTATTTTCCCAGTTGAGATCTCGGTCACTAAAAGCTTTGTCTAAATAGTCTTGACTGAGGGCCCGAGCGCCGTCTTCTAGAAATAGCAGTAATTCGGCGACCAGTTCGCAGTCTTTCATTTGTTTTTTGGAGCGTTTATCGATGGCGGGAAAGTTGTCGCCAAGGCGGCTAAACATCCAATCACTGAGATCTTCTACGGCGTTGATAAATTCGCCGTCAAATTTTGCGTGACGGAGTTCTTGAGGCGTAAGCTTAATGGTGTTACGGTTAATTCGATCAAAAATAAGGTTAATAATTCCTTCATTTTCGGGTAAATATTCAACAGCAAATTGATATTGCCAAAATCTTTGTTTGGCTTCGCTTTCAAAGTCTGTAAAGTATTTGCCGCGTAGGTTTTCTAAGGTCGCTTTGTCGTAAACGGGAAATTTTCCTTCAATAAATTCAAAGAGGGTGGAAAGTCTTTGTTTGCCATCGACGATGCTCAGTTTTGAGTAACCGTCATCGGTAATAGTCTGACAAAGAAAAATGGCGGGGGAGGGATAGTTGTTGAGGATAGTGTCTATAAAATAGTCTTGATACTCTTGATTCCATGCGCTGACTTGCTGATAAGAAGGAGTTAAGTTAAGCAAGCCTCTTTGATAATGATCCCAAAACCAAGAGAGAGAATGAATATTTCTTCTCAGTTCATTGACCGGCTGACGGGGAGAAATAGAGTAATACATAGAGTTGCAAAAGATGCGCCTTTATATAGTATTTACAAGTGAGTTGTGGACAAAGTCCCTACTAGCCCTTTACCTGTCAGGGTTTTGGAGTCGGTGGCGTTTACGTCTCGTTTGAAAATGCTATATGATAGCTAATTATAGCCTAAGATCGTCTTTGGCTATTAATTCTTAGATCAGTCCTGAATGTTTTATTCTATAGTGGTCTTTGTCATTTAGAGGAACTTTTCTATTACTACATTGATCTCTTTCAAAAGCCCCAAAATAGTACAATCTTGAGATTTTCAATAGATTCAATACTTATTGTCTTACAAGTCCGCATATTGCGATACTTCACAATAAATATGAATAAAAATCTAGACTTTTACGCCAAAAAGTTTGCCAACCTTAAGGTAGATCGGTCGCGGGGCGCCGCTCCTCATAAACCGATTCTCTTATTGTCGGTAATTGAGCAGTTTGAGCAAAGAAAAATCACCGTCAACCAAATTTATCCTACCGCAAGTCTAATTGCTACCTTTTCTAAATATTGGAGTTATTTAGGCTCTGAAAAACATCAAGACGCGTCCTATTTGCCATTTTTTATCTGAAAAGCGATCAGTTTTGGCATTTAAAAGCTAGACCGGGTCTAGACGATATTATTGTGAGTTTCAAACCCAAGAGTTTAAAGTCTTTAAAAAGTTTAATTTTATACGCCTTTTTAGATCAGGAATTATTTTTACTCTTACAAGACCGCATTTCTCGCTCTGCTTTGATTAACGTCCTAGTCGAGACTTGGTTTGCTCATAAAAAAGAGCAGGTTAATAAACTCTTTCAAATTGACGCTTTTCAGGAATTTCAGAACACGCTTAAGGATTCTGGCGGCAAGGTTTATACCGTGGAAGAGTTAAATAGTGAGGATAAAGTCATTGTCCGAGACGCCGCCTTTAGAAAAGTGGTGGTTTCAGTTTACAACTATCACTGCGCGTTTTGCGGTCTCAAAATTATCACTTCTTTAGGACAAAATATCGTTGACGGCGCTCATATTCAGCCCTTTGCAGAATTTCGGGACGATCGTATTGATAACGGTCTTTCTCTTTGCAAAAATCACCATTGGGCTTTTGATCGGGGTTGGTTTGGCGTTGACGAGCGGTATAAAATTCGCATCGCTCAAAACCTCGCAGAAACGGCGCCGAATAACCGGGCGCTGAGAGAGTTTGAGGGAGAAAGTCTTTATTTACCAAATCACGAATTATACTACCCGCGGATCGAGGCTTTGCAATGGCACCTAGAGACGGTTTTTCAACAAGCTAGTCCCGATGAAAGCTTATTCGACCAGATCGCCTAGATAGCGTTGGATGAAGGTGTCGGCGGCTTGGGAGTTGATCTGATTGATGGCTTTAACAATTTCAACAATGGTATCGCCTGTTGGGTCAACCTTTTCATGGTACCAACGATATATTTTCATTCTATCGATCCCCATCATTACCGCCAACTGATTTTGACTGATCTTGTGCTGGATCAGGGTCTCCCGTAATGCTTGGCCGGCTTTTCCCATAGCCCTGATTGTGTCAGAGTCCTAGGGTTGCGTAAATGTAACCAAAAATGACTACGGTGCGCTATGATGAGGGTGTTACCATAAATGGATACATAGCTGTGACCTTAATTAATGCTTCTGTATGTGCTGTCTGTGGCCAGCCTCTTCCTCCTCATGCGGGTCGGGGTCAGGTTCGTAAACTCTGTGCGAATCCAGAATGTTTTAAAACCTATCGTCGGCGCTGTGCGTCAAAGTTTGATTATGAGAGAGGCGTTAAACGGCGAGCGGAATTACAAAAACAGGGACGGGATATGGTGCCTTGTCAAGTGTGTGGTCAGTTATTTGAAGTGATCCATAATAAGCATTTAAAATTGCACAACCTAACCATTAATGAATATCGTAGCTTATATCCTAACGCTTCTTTGATGAGTCAATATATGAGAAAAAAAAGAGGAGAAGGCTCTCTTGCTCAAGCCCGCTATTTAACTTATCAGGGTAAAAAAATTGATGATTATCTATTTAGCTTTTTCGCTGGCTCTATGTTGGGGGATGGCTCCATTGAGAAACAAAAAGGCAAGCTTAACGCCCGATACTGCGAAGGAGGAAGTAATCCAGCTTATATGCGCTGGAAATACGATCTTTTATCTCAATATTATCCCTGTACTTTTAAAGAACGGCTATCAGCGCCTCATATTAAAAGCGGTCAATCCTATCGAGGCTGGTGGGTCAGGACTTCAATTCATCCTGATTTAACCCAATTACATCAAATATGGTACGCAGAAAATAAGACGATTCCCTATTCTTTTTTAAAAAAGTATTTCAACGAATTTTCTTTGGCGGTATGGTTTTGCGATGATGGTCATTATTCTCCTCAACGCAAGTCGGCAATTTTATACCCGCTCTCATTCACAATAGACGAAGCAGAATGGCTATCAATTATGCTTGACAAAACCTATAATCTCCTGAATGTCATTCATCTTAATAAAAAGGGACAACCGATTATCCACTTAAAACAATCTGCTACGGTTTTACTCAGAGAAATAGTCGCAAAATTTGAAATTCCCGGGATGGAGTATAAATATCAATGACGGAACTCTTTCTCACTCTTTGGCTTCAGCAAATTAAAACCTTGACCGCCGAAATAAAGGAGCTTTATTTGGATTCAGAAAAAGATTTCTTGATCGGCTGGTCGGGAGGGAAAGATAGCAGTACGGTTTTACAACTGGTCTGGCGGGCGGTTCTGCAAATTCCCGTCGAACAGCGCCGGAAAACCATATACGTCATCTCCACCGACACCCGCGTCGAAAACCCCGTCGTCGCCGCCTGGGTCAGAGACTCCCACCAAAAAATGAGAGAAGCCGCCGCCGCCCAACAAATGCCCGTCGAACCCCATCTCCTCTACCCCGACCTCAAAGACACCTTTTGGGTCAACCTCATCGGCAAAGGCTACCCCGCCCCCCGCCACAAATTCCGCTGGTGTACCGAGCGCCTGAAAATCCACCCCGCCAACCAATTCATCCGGGACAAAGTGCGAGAAAACGGCGAAACCATCCTCATCCTCGGCACCCGCAAAGCCGAAAGCGCCAAACGGGCCGCCACCATGAAAAAACACCAACAGGGCCGCGTGCGAGACCGCCTCAGCCCCAACGCCAGCCTGCCCAACTCCTTGATCTACAGCCCCATCGAAGACTGGGACAACAACCAAGTCTGGCTCTACCTCCACGAAACCGAAAACCCTTGGGGCCAGAGCAACGACGACCTCTTCCAACTCTACCGCGGCGCCACCGCCGACAACGAATGCCCTCTAGTGGTCGATACCAGCACCCCCAGTTGCGGCGACTCCCGCTTTGGTTGCTGGGTCTGCACCCTCGTCGATAAAGACAAATCCATGCAGGCCATGATCCTCAACGACCAAGAAAAAGCCTGGATGGAACCCCTCCTCGAATTTCGCGACCTCCTCGACTTCCGTAGCGACCAAAAACGAGAGCAAGAACGCCAAAATCGCGACTTTCGGCGCCTGAGCGGCCACGTCCAACTCTTCGAGCGGGCCAACAAAGAAAGCGGTCGCCCCGAAGTGGCCCACATCCCCGGCCCCTACCTTAAACATTGGCGCCAGGAACTCCTGCGGCGCTTGCTCCAAGCGCAACAAACCGCCCGGGCCAACGCCCCCGACCGAGCCAAGAACCTTGAACTGATTAACCTCTACGAACTGAGCGAAATTCGCCGCATCTGGCTCGAAGACAAACACGAATTTGAAGACGCCCTGCCCCGCATCTACGAAGAAGTCCTCGGAGAACCCTTCCCAGACCCCCGCCCCGGCGCCGGTCAAAGTCTCCTCGGCCCCGACGAATGGGAAATCCTCGCCGACGTCTGCCAGGACGATCCCATACAGTTAGAACTCCTCGCCAAACTCCTCGACACCGAGCGACAATACCAACTCAAAAGCAACCGCAAAGGCGTCTACGAGGCGCTGGAAACCTGCTTCGAGACCAGTTCCCGGGATCAGGAAAACGCCCTTAACCAAGCGCGCTTCCAACGGGAGGTTCGGGCCAAAGCCAAAGACGGCGACGCTCAGGGTCTGGAAAAACTGCTGGAGGCCGGCGCCGCCAACTGGGGACAGATCAAATTCGCCCCGCCCAAAACCGACCCGTTACCCCTGCTCCCCGACTTCCCCTGATGGCTGAAATCGCCGCCGAGCCTGTATTATGCTACTACTGCGTCTACAACAATCGCCATGACCGCTTTAGTACAAGAAATTTTAGAGACTTTCAACCAATTGACAGACTCAGAACGATTAGATTTAGTGTCAGAGATTTTAAAGCGGACGTTTTATATGAATTTCCCATCTCTGTCCGACGAAGATTTAGTTCTAAACGCCGAGGAACTTTTTCTAGCATTAGACGAACGGGAAGCCCGGTATGAGTAGCCCGGAGCGAGGGGAAGTTTGGTTAGTGGACCTGGGCTATGCGGCGAAAGTAAGGCCTTGTTTGGTCGTCAGCATTCCCGCTCTTCATCAAGACCGGGCGCTAGCGACTCTTATTCCCCACACAACAAGTTTACGCGGTTCCAGATTTGAGACTGTCGTCAAAACAAAGTTCCTTCGAGAAGGAGCCTTCGACGCGCAAAACCTCATCACGATTCCCCATGCCAAGCTGTTACGCAAATTGGGCCGCTTGACATCTGAACAAATGGTAGAAGTTGAGCGCGCCTTGCTTTTCTGGCTAGGATTTGAAGAAACCGATCCCGCACAAGGCGAAGATTAGCCCGATGAGCGTCGAGATTCTGCCCGCCTCGGGCAAACAGGTCATTGAACGTCCCCTAGCGCCAAAAGATCCCCCAAATCCTTCACCTCCGCGGCGAGATAACCGACGCCCCGATGGAGATGAAGGCGCAACTGTTGGGCTAAGGTTTCCGGGTCTAGGGACAGACCGTCCTGACGACAACGCTGGCGGAGCGCCAGCAGTAAAATATCCGCCATCTCTCCCCCCAACGTGCGCCAATCCATTTCCAAATTACTATCCCCCGGAATCGGCGCCGGGGACGGCGGCGTCGGCTCCGCCAGAGAACGGCAGAGCGCCCAACGGCAGAGAATATTCCAATGTTCGATTTGGGTGGTTCGCTTCAGTTTGAGCAGACAATCCCTTGCGGTCTTAGAAAAGCGAATCCGCTCCGCCGGCGCTTTGGCCATACAGCCCTCAATTAACCCGTTTTTTCCTACCTTAGCCCCTCTCGTCGGAGAATTCAAGGCGCCGGAGTCTCCTCTAGCCCTGTAATTTTTTTTAAAAAGGAAACGAGAGTTTGTAGTGTTGGCAGTGAACGGGTTTTTTCGTCCACCCATCGATTATCTTGAATCGTCACTTGCAAGGCTTTTCCTGGCTTTAAAACTCCAGCGATACTAGCGATTATCGCTTTATTTTTGCCTGCGGTTTTGCAGAGTTCTTTTAGATCCTCAGTGGTTAAGTCATTGAGCGGAATCTTATGAATATAGGCGCTGGCTAATGTCAGTAAAGTTGGGTAATTCTCTTGAGCGCATTCCAGTAAAATATCTTCTAAAGTGCCCTGATTTAGATTATTAGGCGCGATAAAAACGCCCCGTTTCGGTAATGTTTCCGTGACTTCTCCCGGCAGATTGGGCCAAGTTATTGTGGGAAGTTTGGCGGACAATAACATTTTGATTTCTTCAAATCTGTCTTGCGGCGTTTCCTGACTATCCGCGTCTAGAAAAATAGCCAAGCCAAAAATTTGGTTGATGTCAATCAGAGCTAAAGTTTCTTCGATACTGTCAGTAACTCTCTGAATGCCATTGGCGCTCTGTAAAGCGATCGATAAATCGGCGCTTTGTAAAAATAGAGGCACAGGCGCTCGTTTCATTAAATCTCCATCAATAGGAAATGACGTGGGAATGAGGGGATACCAATAGGGATCTAACTTTTCTTTCTTTATCACTCGCTTCAGGGAGTTATTTTTTAGTAAGCGGATTAAAAACTCAATATCTTGATGCCCCTCCGCCACAATATAACAATATTTCATATTCTTTATCTCCTGATATCTAATCCTCTTTCTAGACGTAAGCGGTAGAGCAAGTCTCCCGAAAATCTTTGCGGCGATAAGCCAGAAGAATTTAACTTATAACCCACAATATCTTGGCCGGGAATTCCTGCGTTTAATATCGCGTCAACCGCCTCTAGGCTATGGGTTGTGACAAAAAGTTGCGTCCCTCTCGCTTCACAAGCTTGGGTCAACCAGAAAAAAACTTTTCCTAGAATAGAAATATGAATAGAAGTCTCAATTTCATCAATTAAGAGAACGCCTTGAGAAAGCGTCATCAAAACCAACGCCATAATCAAAACTCGCTTCAATCCATCTCCAAAAATAGGAAGCGGCGCGGAGCCAATTTGCTGATGATGTATCTTTAAAATGGGTTTATTGGTCTTAGTTGACGAAATCTTAATGTCAAGAATATTGTGATCAAATAATCTAATAAGCTCTAATATTTTTTCCTTGTCGCCTTCTTTTTCCGCAATTTTAGAAAAACGGTATAGAATCGGCTCATCAGAAGAGTAGCTAGGGGAAATCATTTCGCTTTTAACAAATTCTCGTCTAGCTTTCCGATGGCGGTCAATAAAGCGCTCTTTCTCCCAAAATTGAAAAATTTCTTGCTGAGAGTAAGATGAATTGGGAAATAAACCCCCGAGTTCGCTCAAAGCGGCGATTACTTTTAACTCTACACCCGGAGTCGCGGACTCCGGCGCCGAAGATAGGGCGTTATCCCAAGCGTTGACGCCGTTATCTTCTAGAGAAGCGCCGTACAAGGTCTCGACACTAGCGGTAATGATCTGGATCTGGGAGCGCCCGCGGCCCTCAAGGGATATTTCTGGGTAATCGCTATCTTCGTCTTTCCTAAAAAAAATCCATTGAATCGCTTCTAAGTCAGGGCGCAACAATGCGGTTTTATTGAGATAAGCTCTCCTTTGGGAGAGGCCAATCCATTGAAAGGGATCTAGGGGGTTACATAAAATGGAGATAGCCTCCAAAAGACTGGTTTTGCCAGAATTGTTGTTGCCAACGAAAATATTAACAAAGCCTAGTTCAGAAAGACAAACTGATCTCAGTCCCCGATAATTCTCTATGTTTATAGCTTCAAATACAAGACTCATATTATTATATAATAGGTGGCTTTAAAACTAAATGTTCTCTAGGTTTAGGGTAAACCCTTGCCCTCAATCCTCTAAACAAATTCTGTTGGGTTCTATCCTAGCCGATTTTAGCGCCGTCGGCGCCGTAGTCTAGTCTCTATGCGATTCCTCCAACTGTCTCTACAGAACTTTGGCCCCTACCGTCAACGCCAGACCCTGAATCTCGAAACAACGGCGGAGCGCCCCCTGATTCTTTTGGGGGGAATGAACGGCGGCGGCAAAACCACCCTCATGGACGCCCTCCGCTTGGCGCTCTACGGACAACGGGCCCAATGCTCCGCCCGCGGCTCCCTCGCCTACGGCGACTTCCTGCGCCAAAGCCGCCACCGCCACAGTTCTCCCGAAGAACTAACCGAGATTGAATTAATCCTCGAAGACGTCGTTGACGGGCAACCCCGACAATACGGTATCCGCCGGGTCTGGGACGGCGCCGTTAAAACGAATCGAGACCGTCTGGAGGTTACCGTCGGCGCTTGGTTGGATCAAGCCCTAACTCAAGGCTGGGACGAGCACATTGAAAAACTTCTGCCCTTGGGCATTTCTAACTTGTTTCTCTTTGACGGCGAACAGGTCAAGGAGTTGGCGGAGCGGGAGGAACCCACCCCGGAAATCCTGCAAGCGATGCGGGGGTTATTGGGGTTGGAGTTGCCCAATACTCTCTATCAAGATCTAACGGTTCTCATCAATCGCAAAAGCAAAGCCGGCGCCGCCCCGGAAGAGCGCCGTTCCCTGGAGGAACTGGAAAACTGGGTTCAAGAAGCGCAAAAAGAACAAGGGGAAGCCGCCGCGGCCCAGGCCAGTCTTCAGGGCAAACTAGACCGGGCCCTAGCGGAACTGCGGGAGGCGCGGGAGGCGTTCTATCGAGAAGGGGGCAAAATCGCCGCCCAACAAACCCAACTGCGTCAAAGTTTAGAGGAATTGCGGGACGCCGAAAAACGCCAGACCGAGGAACAACTCAAGCTGGCGGCCCAGGGCCTACCCCTCGCCCAAATTGGCCCCCTCCTAGAGCGGGCGTTAACCCAGGGTAAACAAGAACAGGAGTATAAACTCAGGGCCCTAACCCATAACCAGTTGTTAGCCCAAAGTCGGCGCTTTGAGCGCCTCCTAGAACAGTTAGCGCTAACGGAGTCGCAAACCCGTCAGGCCCAGACCTTCCTCGCCCAGGAACAAACCGAGCCGGCGCTCCTTGAAACCTGGCTTGAGGCCGAGCCGGAAACCCTTCATCTTCTGGAAAGCCTACTACGCCACAGCCTACCGTCCCAAATTCGCCACAGCCAACAACTTCAAGGGGAATTAGAGCAAACTCGGCGCCGACAGACCGAGATCGAGCGCCTGCTGGCCGGCGCCGCAGCGCCGGAAGCCTACGAGCGTCTGGGGCGGGAACTTCAGGCCGCGGAAGCCAAGGTAGAGGCGTTGACCCAAGAGTTAAAGACGGCCCGGGAGCGCTACGCCCAAGCCCGGCAAACGTCCCAGGAGGCGGCCCGGCGCTTGCAAACCTACGCGGAAGGCTTAATCGCCCAACAGGAACGGGCCCATTTTCTCCGCGGCGCCGCCCAGGTTCAGCAAACCCTGCTCCGCTTTGGGGAACGGCTCAAGCGCCACAAGCTCAATCAACTGGAAATCCAAATCACGCAATCTTTTCTCTATCTACTCCACAAACCCGACCTGATTCGTCGGCTGGAAATCGACAGCGAGAGTTTCGGCCTCCGGCTCTACGACGGCGCCGGTCAGGCGGTGCCCCAGGGGCGGCTGTCGGCGGGGGAGAAGCAACTGTTGGCCATCGCTCTGCTCTGGGGGTTGGCTCGGGCGTCCGGGCGCCGATTGCCCGTGGCCATCGACACGCCCCTAGGTCGTCTAGATTCCAGCCACCGGCGTCATCTGCTGGAGCGTTATTTTCCCCAGGCGAGTCATCAAGTTTTACTGCTCTCGACGGATACGGAAATCGGCCCCCAGGAGGCGGCGCTGTTGCGAGAGAGTCAGACCATCAGCCGGGAATACCTCATCCGTCATCAGGCGCTGGGCGCGACGATTGAGCCGGGTTATTTTGGGTGACGCCCCTCCCTGAAATCACCCAAGTCATCCCAGACGCCGGACATGGTTTAAATATTCTCCTCTGACATAGGCAATACAGCAAAACCAACTTGTCTCCCCCCGCCGGCGCCGGGAGACCGTGATCGAGCGTAACCTGGAGGAAAATTACGTCGAGCTAGAAACCCAAGAGGATTATCTCTTCTGGTTTCGCCAGCGTATGCTCCAGTACGGCTCCCTAGCGCAGGTTATCTCTCCCGCTTGGGTAGTCGAAAAAGTCGTCCCCTAACTCCCGAAAACGCTCCCCAGCGCCCGGCCCATATTGGCGGGATGGAGCGCGTCCAGTGCCGCGGTGGGTTCATAGCCGCAGTGAACCATGCAGTCCGCGCATTTCGGGTTGCCGCTCCGGTGGCCGTAGTTTTCCCATTGGGTTTGCTCCAACAGTTCCCGATAGGTTTTGTAGTAGCCCTCGTTCAGGAGATAGCAGGGTTTTTGCCAACCGAGGACGCTATAGCTAGGACTGCCCCAGGGGGTGCAGTCGTAGTCCTTTTCCCCCAGTAGAAAATCGAGAAAAAGCGGATTATGGTTAAAATTCCAAGCCTTTTGACCGCTCTTCCAGGGCTGAAGAATTTGCCGGAATAACTGCCGGGTCTGCTCCCGTTTGAGAAAATGCTCCTGATCCGGCGCCCATTCATAGCTGTAGCCGGGGGAAATCATCATGCCGTCCAGACCCAAAGTTTGCAGAAAATCGAAAAAGGCTTGCATTTCCTGGGGGTCGGCTCCCGCAAAGACCGTGGTGTTGGTGGTGACCCGGAAACCCTTGGCTTTGGCGGCCTTAATGGCGGAGATGGCCTTGTCAAAAACCCCCTCCCGATCCACGCAATGGTCGTGGAGTTCCCGCAGACCGTCCAGGTGAACGCTAAAGGTTAAATATTCCGAGGGTTGGAATTTATCTAAACTTTTTTCCAACAACAGCGCGTTGGTGCAGAGATAGACAAACTTACGGCGCTCCACCAGACCCCGGACAATTTCGTCAATCTGGGGATGGAGCAAGGGTTCGCCGCCAGGAATCGAGACCACCGGCGCTCCGCATTCCTCCACCGCCGCAAAACAGGCTTCCGGGGAGAGGTTCTGGGTCAAAATTTCCGTCGGATGCTGAATCTTACCGCAGCCGGAACAGGCCAGATTACAGCGAAATAAAGGTTCTAGCATTAACACCAGGGGAAAGCGCTGTTTGCCCTGGAGCTTTTGTTGAACAATATAAGCGCCGACGGCTAGGGCCTGCTTAAGGGAAACTGCCATGTTGTCCTCGTCACCACAAAAAATATCTTGCTTATTATAGGCCCCGCCGGAAGTTGGGGGCGGCGCGGCGGGGAATGTTGGCTTCGACCGCGCGAATCTACATTTCGCAGGTTGTGATAAAAATCTTGAATATTTCAAAAGCCAGTCTAGATAAGGCTTTCAGGAATTAGGCTAGATATTGCTTGGACTGATTTTTTTCTTTGTTTGGGATGATTGGCGATATTTGGGCTTCTCT
>WGLZ01000015.1 GCA_016471375.1 Cyanobacteria bacterium RI_101 | reverse complement strand
TCTTGGTCTGGGGTTTGCTGAAGGAGGGTTTGGGCGAAGGGGATGGTTTGCTCGGGGTCGAGGACGATGAGTTTGAGGAGGGAGAGGTTGGGGCTAAGGCAGTCTTGGGGAATTAGGTCTTGGAGATAGAGTCTTTGGACTTGTTGGCTCAGAAGGGGTTGGTAGGGAGAGTCAGCGCCGAGGTTGAGGGTTTGGTTGGGAAGAATCAGTAGTCCGTACCACGGTCGGGTAATTTTATATTCATAGAGGTAAAGAAAGATTTCGGCAAAGTAGCGCCCATAAAATTGGGGATCTCTCTGCATCTGAGCTTCGAGAAAAATGAGGGGATGTTCTGGGTTTTCGTCGAGGGGGGTAAGGAGGCCGTCGAGGGAAAATTTTCTGCCTTTGACGACGGGGGCGCTCATCTGGAATTGGCAATCGGCGGGAATTTGAGGCAGAAGTTCGCTAATGAGTTGGGGATTGCGGAGAAAAATGCGATAGAAGAGGTTATCGGTTTCCATCGTTACCGGTTTGATGAGCTTTTGATGTTCAGCGCCGCGCGGAGTAACCCTCGTTTTAGTTGCGGTTAACCAGCGCCGGTAGGCGGGGATATTGAGCTAAATTTTAGACTTGCTCTTAGGCAATAAGGGCAAATAGCGCCGGATGGATGATATGGGGTTTGACCACCCCGTCAGCCCGGCGCTTGCTCCCCCTCTAAAGAGATTTTCAAAGGAAAAAATCAAATATAAATACTTGTTTAAAGAGTATTTAGAGTGACAGTTGCATTACAGCCACCACCGGAAAAGGTCGCCACATTACTAGTAGTGCTGACAGAAGCTACCGCCAAAGCTGAGCCGCCGTTGGGCGTCAAGGTCACAGGAGAACCACTAGGACTAGAGCTAGAATTTAAGACAACGGTAACATTATCAGTGCCAGCTTTGGTGGTTGATGTTCCTGTAATAGCGATGGGAAAATTGCAGGTTCCCGAAGTTGCAATCGTCGCTTCTACGGTTCCTGAAAAAGTTGCAGTACTATTGCTAGAAAAGTTAACCGGCCCTTTGGAGCGAGCATAAACCTGAGTCGAAGCGCGATAAGTCGATTTATCAAGATAGCGAGAGCCAGCGCTTAAAGTTCCGACTCTCGCTTCTACATAGGCTCTAGCGGATGCAAAAGCGTGAATCTCAACTAGCTTGTTGTTTCCAGAATTGACACACACAAAAAAACCATTTGTAAAATTTGGGGATGCAGAGCTAAAACCTGCGGAACAAGGACTAGCACTTAAGCCAGATGAAGATGCAATAAGATCAACTAAGGCATCAGTAGATTTTTGAACCTTGGTAAATCCTGAAGGACAAGTATTGGAAGAAATAAAAGCGGCTTCAGTAGAACCATCTATACAATCACTAAAGGTTGCTGATCCTGTGCTTATATATGCTGGGCCACAGCGAAAAATGGCACTCTGTCCTATCCAAGGAGAACCAGGCGGTGTTTCAGTAAAATAAACTACATTTGTAGTCGTTGCTGGAGGAATGGTTAAGCCAAGCACAAAAGTACGATTAGGGGAGTCGATACAAGAAACAGTCTGTCCTGTTGGCCATACTTCCGTTGTTGTGATGCTAGAAGCCTGTCTGACTTCTTCACTAATAAAGTCAACGGCACGATTGAGATTGTACTGGATATCAGAATCGGCAGTTGCGACAGTTTGCTCTCGTAACATAACTGTCATGCCAAAACCAGCTGCTCCAACAATAAATAAAGTCATGATGGATGCCGCAATTAACTCAATAAGTGTAAATCCTTGCTCAACACTTTTTCGATTATTTAGCTTAAGAAGTAATTTCATCATTTTTCCGTAAATTTTAGAGAGATGTTGAACAATCTGAAGCACTTATCGTACTTGGATCAAGAGTAGGAAGATCTATTTTATTTGTATATATACCCGTTCTTAATATCCCAACTCCATTAGAGACAACTATACATCTTCTTTCTACAGTTTTGCCTGATTCTATCACGATCGTTCCAGTACTAACGGTATTTCCCTTATAAGAAAAAGAAACGACAAGAAAATTGCTACTTATACTTAGCTGAGAAGTAGTAGAAAATTGAATGGGGCTAGAAATGCAGGTATGGCCACTGGGATTCGGTTGAGTCCCTGGATCATTGGCAGGAATAGCAGAGTTAGTGCTACTAATATTGTAATTTATCGGCGGTGGACCTGGAAACGTTGCATTGATTAAAACGCGACAGCGCCGTCCACTTTTGATGGCGTTTCTTTGGGCTTCCTGTAAAGCGGATTTAACTTGATTGGTAGCGTCCCGGAGTTCGTTGCGACCCTGCATCCCCACCATAGAGGGAATGGCCAGCGCCGACAAAATACCGGCGATTACCGCCACCACGGCCATCTCAATCAGCGTCCAGCCTTGATTTTTAACAGGAGAGCGCCACATTGGGGAGGACTTCCGTGTAAAGAGTAGCAATAGGTTCTGAATCATTTGGGTGACTTACCGTGTAACTAAGAGTTAAAATGCTCGGATTTGTATCACTACCCCCAGTAGTCCGAGTTAGTGTATAAACCTTGTTGGGAAGACTTAAAAGACCTTGGGGTGTTGGTTTGCTTATAGCATCCACAACTGTTTTTAAAGCTCCCCCATAACCTGCGCTAAAAGTCGACGCAGTACACATCGTTGTTGCGCCTAACGATGGATCGGCCGCTCTAGCTCGAATGGCCTCTAAATCTTGCTGGATCAAATATAAACCTTGAGCTTGACGCTCCGCCTTCACCTGCATCACCGCAGCGACCACCATCGCGTTCATGGTGCCCATGAGGAAAAAGAACGCCGCAAACAGCGCCACCAAAACCTCCAGCATACTGAAGCCCTGCCGGCGCCGGCGGGTGAGGAGAAAAAGACTCAGACGAGCCGAAAAAATAGGAGTTTTCATTGACCTTGCCTCGACCAACTAGCGACATTTTTCAGAGAAGGGGGCGTGTTCTTGGGTTCTAGACCCAAATCCTCCCAGCGGGCTTGTTGAACTACCACAATATTATTGGTAGAGGAGCCGCAACCGCCGGAATTTGACCAATCGTAGGCCCAGACCGTGCCCTTGACGCCGCCCACGCCGCCGCCGGTTCCCGCCACGCCGATAGTGTATTCCGGCGCTAAAATAAACGCCTCTAACATATTATTACCCGACATACACATTTTGGGCCGAGTAATATTTGTCCCATTCACCACCGGCTGACCATAGCCAAAAATTTGGAAATCCGTGGGTTTGCAACCGCTAGTGGGGGTATAGCCGACGCAGGTGTGGACAATATCGCTATTGGAACCCACATTGATACTGCCCTGAAGGTAAAAGCGCACCTTGTAACCGGGAGTGATGGTTAAGGTATTGGTGCCGCCCTGGAAGTTGATGTCGTTAACCGCATATTCATAGATCCCCTGGGCGTTGGGCGTATCGATAGTCGTTCCCGAAAGCCGCGGCAACGTAATCGTCCCGGAAGGATTATTCAGCGTATTGGCCGGAGTGACGCCCGTCGGCAGGTCGGGAAACTCCATGGCCGTGTATTTGGCCGCGTAGGGTTGCCCTGTATCGGGATCGGTTCCCGTCACCGTAATGCCCGACAAACTCGTCCCGCAATCATTGATCAGCACATCCCCCTGAATGGTATTATTTCCCGTCGCGCCGGACTGGAGCCAGACCCCCGGCACCCCGTCCTGAAGAATCGGCCCCGGCTCCACCGGAATTTTCACCTCCAAGCGGGACAAAGAATTACTGGTTTGGGAAGAGGCGTTAACCCGGCCCTCCACCGTTAAAATGCCCGTGCCCGGCGCCGTTCCCGCCGTCGGCGTATATTGATAAGTTAAAAGCCGGTATTCTCCCTGATTGGGGTCGGCGCTGTTGACTGGAATCCAAGCTTGGCTAGAGGCCAGACTTTGCACCTGGCTCGGGTTCCCCGCCGCGCCGCAGACCGTTAACAAGGGAATATTGGTCACATTGGCCCAGCTTTTTTGAGCGCCGGCGGAAGAGTCTTGACAGACGCCGCTACTGTTACGCCCCGAAACGCAATCAGGAAACATGGCTAGGTAACGGTTTTTATTGAGCAAATCCTGGAGTCGCGTCACCCCCACCTCCGCCATGCTCAGGGACTTGGCGGCGAACTGCTGATTAAGAGCGCCGATCTGATCCGACCGGGACTGCTGGAGCATCACCACCCCCACAATGGCGATGACCAAACCCACCATCATCACCAGGGGCAACACAAAACCCCCGGCGCCGGGCCGGTTTTTAGTGAGTAAATACAGAGACAGTTTAGGGTGACCCATCTCCCCCGCTCCCAATAACCCGAAGTCAACGTTCACCCCCTATTATGGCCGATCCAAATCACCGCCGCTAGTGATCAATGTCACTGACAATACCTCAATCGACCCTTTTTTCACTGAACTGTTACGGAAATTAAGCGCCATTACGGAGCGATTTAGACCCCAATCGGCGCTTTTCAGCGCCTTTACCGACCAGTGGAGATGGAGAAACCCTCCCTCTTCGCCGCAACATCCTGGGAGACCCGACTGAAATCTGTAATCTGTAATCTGTAATCTGAAACTCCCTCCCTCTTCGCCGCAACATCCTGGGAGACCCGACCGTCTCTAACCCCGGAGCGCCGTCAACGTCTCCCGTCCCTTACAATAGGGTTTCCAACTCGGCCTTGGATTCAGTTCAAATTATCTCTTTTTTATCACTGGGTTAACTATGGGAGCAACAGGTCTGCCAGTCTGGGCGCAAAGACGCCTCCATTGCCTAGAGTCGGCCTTCAGCGCCGCCTACTGCCAAGCCATTGAGCAGACCATCGCCCTCCTAACGGAGCAATTTCGTCAGGGCCGTAAACTCCTCGTTTGCGGTAACGGCGGCTCCGCCGCGGACGCCCAACACATCGCCGCCGAATTTGTGGGACGCTTTCAATTTCACCGACCGGCGCTGGGAGCCATCGCCCTCACCACCAACGGCTCCAGTCTCACGGCGCTGGCCAATGATTACAGTTTTGATATTGTCTTTTCCCGCCAGGTGGAGGCGCTGGGACAACCGGGAGACGTCCTTTGGGGCATTTCCACCTCCGGCAAATCCTCCAACGTGCTCCACGCGCTCAAGACCGCTAAAGACCGGGGACTCTACACCATCGGCATGGCGGGTCATCAGGGCGGGTTGCTCCAAGAGTTTGCGGATTATCCCCTCTTTGTGGCGGAAAAAAATACCCCCTACGTTCAAGAAATTCATCTCATCACCTACCATCACATTTGCGAACAGGTGGAAGCCCGACTCTTTTTGTCCCAGGACTCCGGCGCCGGAGTCCGAGTCAAGACCCATGAACGCCGCTAGAGCGCTTTTCCTCGACCGGGACGGCGTTTTAATCGACTATATCCCCTACCTGAGCCGACCGGAGCAGGTCGTTTTACCCAACGGCGCCGCCCCCGCCCTCCGGCGCTGGCAAGAAGCCGGTTTTTTACTGATTATCATCACCAACCAAGCCGGAATCGGTCGCGGTTATTTTAGCGAGCAAGACATGGAAGCCGTCCATGAGCGGCTGAAACTCCTTTACGGCGCCGAAGGCGTGCGCTTTACCGATATTTTCTACTGTCCCCACGCCCCCCAGGACGGATGCCCCTGCCGTAAGCCGTCCCCCTGGATGCTCCGGCAGGCCGCCGCTCGCTATGGACTCTCTTTAACAGACTCCTACTTTCTCGGAGACGCGCCCAGCGACCTAGAGGCGGCGCTCAGCGCCGGTTGTCGTCCCCTTTTAGCCCTGACGGGGCGGGGTCGGGAAACCCAAAGCCAACTCTCCCGCTTTCCGGCGCCGATTCCGGTCTTTGCCGAGGTGAAGGATACGGTGAGCTTACTGGAGAACCCGCCGCTTCCATGACCCATCGGCGCCGGCGAGACTACCGCTACCGCTATAGTCCCTACCGGATTCCCTTCCGGCGCCCCTTAGCCATGCCTTGGGGATTCTGGAGCGAGCGCCGGGGAATCATTGTGACGCTAGAAGACGAGAACAGGCGTCAAGGTCAAGGAGAAATCGCGCCCCTGCCGGAGTTTGGCTCCGAAACCTACCCAGCCGCCCTAGAGTTTTGCCAAAACTTTCCGCCCCGGCCCCGACGGGAAGATTTAGACCCGATCCCGGATCGCCTCCCCTGTTGTCAGTTCGCCTTCGCCTCGGCGCTGTTGGCCCTAGAATCCCCCTCTTTTTTGCCGCCCCAGAACTGGCCTTATAGTTACCTCCTCCCTCTAGACCGGGACGGCCTGCCGGTTCTGGAAAACTTACCCTCCTTTCCGGTTTATAAGTGGAAAATTGGCCGTCGGGAGTTTGAAACGGAAAGCGCCGAACTGCCCCGGATTCTAGAAAAATTGCCCCCTAACGCCCAATTACGCCTAGACGCCAACGGAGCTTTAACTGTAACGGAAAGCCAAAAATGGCTGGCGCTCGCGGATCGTTGGAGACGAATTGAGTTTCTAGAACAACCCCTAGCGCCGTCCCAACTGTCAGAAATGCGACGTTTAGCTCAAGATTTCGCCACCCCCATCGCCCTGGATGAGTCCCTTAGCTCTGGGAAAATGCTAGAGCGCCTCTTTAGGGAGGATTGGCCCGGTTTATACGTTTTGAAAGTCGCTCTTCTCGGCGCTCCCCAGAGGTTAGCCGCTTGGTTACAACAAATTCCAGACGATAAAATTATCTATTCCTCGGCGCTGGAGACTGAAATAGGTCGCCGCAACGCGCTTCAATGGGCGGCCCAATGGGGCGGGCCGAAACGGGCGCTCGGGTTTGGGGTGGAGGCTTGGCTCGGCGCTGGCGAAAGCGTCCCAACAAACGCCGACTGAGAAGATGGACTTCAGCAGATTGACACTCGCCAAATTTAACGCCTGACCGTAGATTTTCTCGCTCTAGCTTGACTCAGTAATGACATCAGAGCTACGACTAATAGGACGGCGCCGGCGCTGAGAAATAAGCCCGTTAAACTTGTCTCAAGCAACGCGCCAGAAATCCCTTGAGAGAAGGGATCAAGCGCTACCGAGGCAAACATCACAAGACCCATCATCCGCCCTTGCATGGCCATCGCGGTTTCCCGTTGAAGCCAAGTGAGCGCTAATACTCCCACAATACCGCCGCCAATGCCCATGAGCAATAGAACTATCGCGGCGCTCCAAGTCTCCAAAACAAAGCCAAGCGCCATGAGTCCTAATCCCAGAAAGCCCGCTAATAAACCTAGGGGGGTTTGCAGGCGCTGAACGCCCTCCAATCGACTAGCGATCCAGACTCCCGCTAAGGCTCCAATCCCGTAAGCGGCTTGCAAGCCGCCGAAGGTGACGGCGCTTCCCCCTAAACGAATAGTCACCAATTCCGCCACGCCAACCACGATGGGGCCGAGCACGGCGAAGTTAATCATGGCGATTAATAGCAAACTGGCCCGGATGGCGGGATGTTGGGCGGCGTAGGATAACCCGTCTCCGATGCTTTGGGCGAGGGTCTGGGATTTTAAGGGCGCCGCAATCGGCGGCGACGAAGTTCGCGCCCGATAAATATAGACGGCGCCGGCGGCGAATAAGGCGGTGTTGAAGATAAAGGCCGCGGTTAACCCAACGGAGCCGATGGCCAGACCGGCCATCGTCGGCCCCAAAATATTGCTGATCTGCTCGCTTCCCTGCATCCAAGCGTTAGCCTGAACTAGGCGAGCTTTGGGGACAACATGGGGCAATAGCGTCAGAAGCGCCGGATATAAGAAAGCTTCGGAAACGCCGGATAGGGCTGAAAGCGCGACAACTCCGTAAAGGGTGAAGGCGTTTGTTAGTAGAAGCAGGGTTAAGGCGCCTGTCAGTACTGTGTTAGCGGCGCTGGAGACGGCGACGACGACGTTGGGATGAAAACGATCGCTAACGGCGCCGCCAAGGAGCATCAGGACGGCCCGAGGAATCGCGCCCGCCATCAGCGCCGCGCCGAGGGCAATCCCTGACCCTGTTTTTTGCAGAACCAGCCAGGTCAGGGCGACAAACCAGAATTGGGCGCCGCAGTAAATCAAGGTTTGCCCAAACCAGAGACGACGAAAGTGGGTCTGTTTCAGGAGCGCGTTGGGCGTCATGGTTGTTTAAGCAAGAGTTACAGTATTTTTATTTTTCATTGGTTAGGGATATAGCCCAGCGCACCTCCGAGCGCACGGCTTGATGGGAGATTCGCACTTCCGCCGCCGCCCAAAAAACGCCAATCACAAGGGCGCCAGTTCCAGCTAAAAATAGGACAAAGGCCATGTAAGAGAATGCCGCGGCCCGTAATTCTTTAGCTAAAGCGATTGCGAACATAGTTAATAGAAAAAACGCAATCGCGCTATATAAAAGCAGAACAACATTTTGAATTAATAAATACCGTCGAGAAAGCATGACTAGCTGTCGATCAATGATCTGGAGAGCCTCGGCATAAACTGGTTCAGAAATATTGTATTTTTCTAGTAAATCGAGGCGCTCTCTCACCAAAAAACGCAGACGATCGCTAATGGCGGAATAACGCCCTAAAATCGCGTTTTGAATTAGGGTGCAGGATGAAATCATCACGGTTGGCGCAATGACCAGTTGGATGGTTTCAACAACCACTTCGGCGTTCATGGGTTAGCTCCTTAAACAAGTCTTCACCAAATATCCGCGGGAACCGCTGACGGCGGCTGAAGCCTCGCCTCCGGCGCCGGAGGCAAGACGGTTTCGGCTGATCAGGTTGGGCGAATATAGCGGCTTGCGGATTCGTGAGAGACGGGCTTTGACCCTTCGGCTATGCTCAGGGTATCCCTACGCTCGGCGCTCGAATCAAATCCTTTAAATCGGTTCAATCCGCAACTCCGCTCGCCATTGGCTGAGGGGTTTTTCCCATCCCTCTTCCCATTTTTGAGCAAAGAGGGGCCTGGCGGTTTTACCCATTTGGAAACCCTGAGCGACGGCGGCCAACAACTGGGGCAATAATTCCGGCTCCTTGAGGGTGGCGGTAATCAAACTATTGGCGATTAATAGAGTCGCCAGGGGGTAGGGAAACTGGGGTAAATGAAACGCCTGTAGCCCAATCTCGCCGATAAAGGACGTGTCAAAGCCCGTCAAAATATGCCACAGATCGTGGGTCTGGCTCAGCCGTAGCTCCACGTATTCGGCGTCGGATTGGGCGGTCATCCCCGCGTGGAGGTTGGGATCGAATCCCAGGGTTTTAAGCTGGGTCGCGTAGACGGCGCCGAGGGAATCGGGAGGCAAGGTCAGTAAAGCGTCTAAATCGTGGGCCGGGGGAATATAGCGGTCGCGGATCAAGGCGGCGCAAGCCGGATCTTGACGGAGATGACGAGCCGCTAAATCGTAAGCCCGAGTTCCCAGTAATCCGTAGGTCAGTTCGCCGACGGTCTTCAGGCTATTGTCCCCTAACAACATGGCGACGAAGGACTTAACCAGCAGAACCTTAGCCGCGGCGGACTTCAACCCCCGGCTCAGGAGATTAGGGGTCTGTTGTTCCCTGGGATTGTTCATCGATGCGTTGAACCGGGCGGAATTGAGCGTTTCCATGGGCAATGACTCCGAAATAAAAAATCAATAGGGGTAAATTGGCGCAATCAGCGCCGCAAGGAGACGGCTACCAGAGCAAATCGTTGAGGAACCCGTAGGCGCCGACAAAATCAATCTGGGCGACGGCGCGGAAATAACGAATCCGTTGTTCAATCCGTTCTTTCCCCGACGCGAACAGTAAATGGATGAGAGCGCCGGCCAAAGTCAGCCAAGGCAGATCCCGGCGGGACGGCGCGAGCGGTTGTTGAGGCGTCATCGTTTACCCCCGGCAATGAGTGAAATCAAAAAAATGAGCTTTGCTCGCTTTTTATAATATGAGCATAACTCACATTATGTCAAGTCATAATGGGGACGAAGCCTCGTTAATTTGGGTAAGCTTAGGAGAACGTCTATGCCTGAAAGCCCTGGAACCCTAGCCGGAATGCGCCGCCAACCCGCGCAGGCCCGAAGTCGGGAGCGGGTTAATCGCATTCTCGACGCCGCGGAAGCGTTATTCGCCAGTCAGGGTTATGCGGGAACCACCACCAACGCCATCGCCGCTCGGGCCGCAGTTCCCATTGGCTCTTTGTATCAGTTTTTTCCCGACAAAGCCGCAATCTTGCTGGCGCTGGCGCTCCGTTACACAGAAACCCTGCGCCAAGAGTTGACCGCCGTGGGCGAGAGCGCCGCCGCGCTCTCTTTAGCGGATTACGCGAATCAGTTAATCGACAACACGGATCGATTCTTTAGCGACCATCCCAGCTACCGCGCCGTTTTTATGGAGGCTCAAGGAACGGTGCGAGAATTGGAGGCCATCGAGGAAACCGTCGACGCCCATTTAATTCGGGACTTAGCGGCGTCTCTGCCCAGACAACTTCCCGGGTTAGCGCCGGAGGATTACGACGCCATCGCCTTTGTGCTCGTCAAAACCATTGGAACTCTACTCTGGTTATCCCTCGGGCAACCGCAATCTTTTCGGCAGCGTCTAACGGCGGAAACCAAACGATTGACCTTACATTATCTCAACAGTTATATCTCCACTGAAAACGCCGGCGCGGGTTGACGGCGCCTATAACTGCTATAAGAACCAGGCGCAAGGGCAATGATTCTGTCCAAAGATTGAGTAAATTGCCTAGAGGGGGTGGAGTGATTACTAATGAATGTGAGTCCTGTCTAATCACTGTTTTCAGGGCTAAGGGCTTCGATCGATAATAATTTTCTCAAAAAAATTGTCAGATTTTGCAAACTCGAAATCTGTTGCTCAGTTTCAGAGCTAATCCAATCATTATCTGCAATGCTTACTGTATTTGTCTTTCCCGGTTTAAGAATGCTTACAATTGTTGCAATCATTGATTTTTCTTTGTCAAAACGCTTCCATCCAATTTTCTTAACTTCTTCATCAGAAAATTGAGAAATATAAGATTTAGCTCTTTCCATATATACAGGGTAAGCGACTTCTCCACATTCACAGAGCAATGTTTCCAGCACGCCTTCATCACAATTGTTTGGCAATATATAAATTCCCAGCCTTGGTATACTTTCTGTTACGGCGCCGGTTTCGCCAATTTCAAACGGGAAATCAGGAAAATATTCCTTCAATTCGTTATGATATTTCTTCGCAACTTCAGCAGGGTTTTGTTTATCAGCGTCAGCTACAATTCCAAAAGCTGACAAGCGTTCTAAATTAATATCCGCTAGCTTATCTTTCAAGTTGTTCACTAAATTACTACCTTCACCGGCATATATCGCTACGGATAAAGTGTCATTATACAGAATTGATGGCATGTCAAGCCTTAAATAAAGTTTCCCTGTTTTAGGAGGGTATACAGGAATAAATTTACGCCATAGATCATCTAAATTTTTTTGATCTTCACACTTAGAAAAACCGAATAATTCACGAAAGACTTTTGACAAGAAGGCTTGGTCATGGTTTCCTTCGACGCCGATTAACGCTAGTTTACGATTCACCAACGAATCTCCTGTCCTGATTGTTCGCGCAATCTTTTCAGTCTATCCCAGTCATGCCTCACTACTCGTGTTTGCGTCTTTTCTGGCTCAAGACGATAGAGAACTAAATGTGATTCAAACTCGGTCACTTCCAGCAAAGCGTCAACAGCCTCCAGACTATGTGTTGTGGCAAAGAGTTGCACATTCATTTTTTGGCACCATTTAACAAGCCAACTGAAGGAACTTTGCAATGCTTCAGTATGAACTGTGGATTCAAGCTCATCTATCAAAAAAATTCCCCCTCTCACACTAGCAAGCTTAAGAGCGATATGAAGTAGGCGACGAACACCGTCTCCAAAAGTACTGATTGGGGCAAGTCCTAAGACTTCATGTTGAATATAGATATTGAATCGAGAAGAGATAGAGCCTGAAGGCAAAAGAATTTCTATGTCAGAAATATTGTGATCCATCTGACGTAAGAGTTCTAAAACATCAGCTTTAAAGTTATGAAACTGGGCTTCTGATAGTAGCCGAAATTGTCCAATATCTGAACGATGAGACACAGGCGTAACCATTGAAGTTGGTAAACTGGGTTCTCTTTTGCCAGATGTTTTAAGAAACTCATGTTCCCAAAGCTGGTGGCTTTGGATTAAACTGGGCTTTTTGTCCTCAAAAAAGCTCATTTGTCTTGTGTATAATTCAATTTTAAGGTCAAGCCCCTTCCTCTCCTCAGGAGGATCGTCACTGTCATCTACTTGCTCCTCCTCGGATTCATCAAACTGATCTTCTCCGGCAACCGACCTACTCCGCTTTTCAGAGACAAATATGCCTTCTATTTTTTCATAAGTCGCTTTCATTTGCTGAACATCAAATGCTCCACTGGCGGCGAGAGATATTGTGCCAGTACCAATGCTTTCTGTTTTGGGTGTAAAATCATGTGCAAACAACCATTGAAGAGCATCAAGAGATGGAGTGCGAGAGCTTCTATATCCTTCCTCCCGTTGCCTTGCAGTATTGAGCCAGGCCTTGATGTCCAGTGGATGGCAGTAAACAGATAAAGCTTCTAGTACACTTGTCTTGCCTGAGTTATTTATGCCAACAAGCAGATTGATGTGCCCAAGATCTCTTAGCGCTAGATCTCGAACCCCTCTGAATTGTTGAATTGTGAAACTTTCCAAAATGCCACTGCTCATAGAACTAGTTTAGCTTAAACTTTCCCTTCAGCGAAAACGCCCTAACAAGCGCCGACTGAGGAGATGGACTTCGGGAATTTTCAGCGCCCAGGCGCCGGCGCCGAAGAGGAGAATAATGACCCCGGAAAAGAGGGCCAGTTCCGTCAGTTGCAAGAGCAAATTGCCGCTTCCCAGACTCCGCTCCCAGAGTAAACTGCCCTGCCAGCCCAATAAACCCGCGAGCAGGGCGAGGAGGGATAATTTAACCGCGTCTAGAGTCCAAATTCCTAGGGGTAAACCGCCCAACCGGCGCCGGAGGAGGATGAGGAAAATAATCATGGAGAATAAATTGACTCCTACGGTGGCGAGGACAATACCGATGGTGCCAAAGGGTTTGTAGAGTAAAAAATCTAGGGTTCCGTTGATGAAAATATTGACGGCGCTGACCCGAAAGGGACTCTGACCGTCCCCCAGGGCATAGAAGACCCGCACCAGCACGTCCCGCCCTAAATAGAAAAACATCCCCAGACCGTAGGCCGCCAGAACCGGCGCCACTTCCTTGGCCGCCTGGGCGTCAAAGGCGCCCCGTTGATAAATCACCTGCACGATGGGGGAGGCCAGACCCATCAAGACGGCGCTGAGGGGAAGCATGGTTAAGGCGCTGAGCATTAAGCCCTGACGAATCCGCTCCTTCAGTTCCGGCCAATCCTGGGGATCGCTGAGACGAGAAAAGACCGGCAAAAAAGGCACCAGGATCATGTTGGAGATAATGCCTAGGGGCGTCAGCGCCACAAAATTGCCGTAACGCATGGCCGCGGCGGCGTTGGGAATGAAGGAGGCGAAAAAAAGATTAGTGGCGAAGTTGATGTAGAGCATCCCGGAGGAGAGGGTGGCCGGGATCATCACCCGCATGACCTCGTCCACCCCCGGTTGGCGCCAATTAAACCGCAGGCGCAGGCGTCCCATCCCCGCTTTCGCCTGGGGAATAATCTGGGCGCCCCATTGCAGAACCGCCCCGGCGGTGGTGCCCCCCGCTAAAAGCAGGGAAGCTAAAAGGGCGTACTGGGGCGTGTTAATGGCTTGCCCAAGAATCAAAACGGCGCCGCCGAGACCCAGAATCACCGTAACGCTGGAGAGGAGGGGGCTGATGCTGGGTAACCAATACTGATCCGCCGCGTTTAAGGTGCCAAAGCCAATGCCGATCAACCCCGCCAGCAGGGCCATGGGCGCCATAATCTGCAACTGTTGCACCGCCACGCTTCTCGCTTGGGGATCGAGGCCCGGCGCTAGGAGGTCGATGAACAGCCCGGCGCCGAGGAATAAAATCAGGGTCACCCCCAATAAAATCGCCCCCACTAAGGTCGTCACCGTTTCCACCAGGGGCGCCGCCTCCTCCTGCCGGCGTTTAGAGAGCACGCTCACCAAGGCGCTGTGGAAGGGGCCGTTAATGCCCCCCAAGAGGATAAACAAAAAGCCCGGAATCACGTAGGCGTAGGCGTAGGCCGTCACCACCGTTCCCACGCCAAAGGCCGCGGCGATGACCTGCTCCCGGATTAAGCCAAAGACCTTGCTGATTAACGTCGCCAGGGCCACGATGCCCGCGATCCCCGCTAGGGAACGGCCCTTTTTCGGCGCCTCTGTCATGCCGGTTCCTCACTGCCAACGCAAATTCAGAGCTTATTATAGGACGCTCGGCTCACCCCTCCCCCCGCAACCAAGCCACTAGCAAGGCCAGCGCCAAAGAGCCTAGTAAGGTTAGGCCCAACAACAAGAGCGCGAAAATTTCCCCGGCGGACAGGGGACGATCCGTCGGATCAAGGTAAGCCAAACGAGCGCCGGTGCGGTCTTGCGGTTTCTCGTCAGGGGGAGCCTGAACCACGTTCCAGCGAGAATAGCCGATTTGCAGATCGTAGAGCGCCCGGCGCTCGGGGTTGCTGAGAATCCTGTAGGCTTCGTTAATTTCCTGAAAGCGAACGGTGGCGGACTCCGGCGCCAACTGGGTCGTGTCTGGGTGATAGCGTTTACTTAGTTCCCGATAGGCCCGGCGAATCTGGATTTCCGAGACTCCGGGGGCAAGTCCCAGGGTGTTGTAATGGTTTTCGGGAGAGGCTCGGCGCTGGGAAGTCACGGCAAGGGGTTTTATATGTCAAAATAACTGAGGCTTTGCCCGCCCTTAATTTTAACCCCGTCTTTTTTCCTTCTCCATGTCCTTGCCCCCGACGCCGCCCCGGCGCTCATCTTGGTTAACCGGATTCATTACTCTTTGTTTACTCCTTTGCTTGGGATGGAGCCTTTTCGTTCCCTCGGCTTGGGCAGGCGTAGACGACGACCGCCTCGACGGCAATATTTTTGTTGTTTACGCCGGTAACGGCTCCCTCGTGCCGCCCCGTTTGACCCTAGCGGAGTCCTTTGAACGGCGCTTGCCGGTGATTTTGGTCTATTACCTAGACGACAGCCGGGACTGCAAAGAGTATGCCTTTATCGTTTCCCGGATGCAGGAATTTTACGGTCGCGCCGCCAGCATTATTCCCATCAGCGCCGATAGTATTGTTCCCCAAAGGAAATACGCCAAAACCGACCCCGGCTACTACTACAAGGGCATTGTGCCCCAAACGGTGATCCTCGACGCCCAGGGAAAACAAGTTTTTAACGCCCAGGGCGTAGTCAAATTTGAAGCCGCGGACGACGTTCTGCGAAAGGTCTTCGACCTTCTGCCCCGGGAGCAATCCGTAGAGCTGAAGCCCCGAGCCTTTAACGAATTTAACAGCGAACTCGTCGAGCAGTAATTTAACCCGGATTAATCCCCATGGAACCCACCCCCCAACTCTGGAGCGCCGTCACGGCCTACCTGCATTACCTCAGTTTTATGGTCAGTTACCTGGCCCTCGGCGTGGAGTATTTTCACCTAGCGCCGGATATTTCCCTCAAAAGCGCCAAGCGGGTGGCCTTCGCCGATATCGCCTACGGTATCGCCGCCACCTTGGTTTTGGTCACCGGCGTTCTGCGGGTGATCTACTTTGGCAAAGGGACGGACTACTATCTCCACAATCCTTTTTTCCATATCAAAGTCGGTCTTTTTGTCATTGTCGGCCTGCTCTCCCTCTATCCCACCTTCACCTTTATTTTTTGGTTTAAGGATTTCCAAAAAGACCAGGCCCCTACGGTGGAGGCTAGTAAAATCCAACGTCTATCCACCCTGGTTAAATTTGAGTTGGCGGGCTTTACCCTCCTGCCCCTCTTCGCGGCGCTGATGGCTCGGGCTAATTCCCTCGGGCAGATTTTTTAAAACCGTCTTGAAAAATAGGGCTAAGTCTGCCGAACCCGTCGCCCCAGAGGGTCGGCTGTCTGGGGACTTGCGAAAAAAGCGAGGGACTATTCTAAAAACCCCTTGGGAGAGTTAGGGGAACAAACCGATGATCCAAGGTAGAGCTTTAGCGCAGGTTTGAGCGAGTTTTCCGGCGGGTTCCACACCCTTAGCTAGGGTTTCTAAGACGCTCACCGCCCGTTTGGCCTTGGCGTTGAGTCCTTGATCCTCGGGTTTTTGAGCGGCTTGAGCGATTTTTTTGACTTGATTGACGGCTTCGGCTTTTTCTTCATCGTCTAGACTGACTTCCATTTCAATAGCGGTCGTCAGTTCTTGCAGGAGTTCTTTTAGCTTTTCCCGCTCTTGACTATCAGCGCCGGGAATTTGTTCAATGGCCTTATTGACGGCGCCGACACTATCCCGCAGGTTGACGACAGACTGGTTCGCAGTGATGGTAAAGTCTCCGCCGACGTTAATCTTTTGGCTGGAATCGCTGGATTGGCTCATGGTTTTCAATAAGTTATCAAAAAGCTTAAAAAACTGCTCATCTTGACTTAATTTAATACTCAATAAATGATTACGCTCATTTAAACGGGCGTTGTCTGCTTCTAATTTCTCTAACCGTTTACGTTGCGATTCTATTTCATTTTCTAGTTTCTCCTGATAGTCTTGTAAATATTGAAATTGAAGCTCAATTTTCTCCGCTTTGAGTCGCTCAATTTCCGCCAGCAATTCTTGATTCTGGCGATTGATCGAATCTGGCTCTTCGGAAAGACTCATGATCGTTGAGGCATCTGAAGCGGATTGTTAGGATTGAACTTGCGCCTCCCTTTTAACGCTTTCTAGCCATGCCAGGAAGTGTTTTGCCATTCCCGTCGCCTCTGCTTCGCTGGGAGGTTTTGCGAGGAGATCAAGATTTTGTTGAAGTTCGTCAATTTGTTGACGATATTGAGCGATAGTTTTATCCTGATATTGAATCGTTTTATCCCGATCTTCAATTTGTCGATCTTTAAGGGCCATCATTTTTGTATATTGTTCCTCAATTTTCTGAAATTCGGCTTTTAGTTGAGTGAGTTCCGTTTGCAATTTTTCTGCGGTGATTTTTTCCATAACTTTAAGGTGTTTACAGTAATTTAGTACTTTGGGGCTGAGATGGTCTAACCAACATTGATGCCTCTAAATGAGAATAATGGCGACTTCCAGTTCCTCCCATGAGAAAAATTATAGATCCAGATCCCGGAGGTTTAAGTCTCGACCGGCGTTAATCTCTTGACTATTATCCCGGTTGACTTGCTTAATCTCAAGAATAGAGTGTCGCTGATGAGCTGAGCCAATTTCCTCGGGCAGATTTTTTAAGACTAAAAGGCTCTCTGGGGATCACGCCGAGAACTGTATCCTGTTATACAATTTTGATTTGGCGTTAGCTCAGAAAAGCTGTTCCAGTAAGGGGTCTGGCCAATTGGCTCTCTAACTACCAGCCTCATTCCCGGAGAGCCGACTAAAACAAGATCTGATCCAGAAACTGTTGGGCCCGGGGATGTTGGGGATGTTGGAAAAACTCCTCGGGCGGCGCTGTTTCCAAAACAACGCCCCCATCCATAAAGGCGACCCGGTCCGCCGCCTCCCGAGCGAAGCCCACCTCGTGGCTAACGCAGACCATGGTCATGCCGCCCCGAGCGAGATCCCGCATGACTTCCAGCACCTCCCGCACCATCTCCGGGTCTAGCGCCGAGGTAGGTTCGTCGAAGAGCATGATTTTCGGTTGCATGGCTAGGGCCCGAGCGATGGCCACCCGTTGTTTTTGGCCGCCGGAGAGTTGGGCCGGGAATTTATGGGCCTGGGGTAAAATACCCACCCGCTCTAGCAAATCGAGGGCGATGGCTTCCGCTTGCTCCTGGGAATAGCGCCGCACCCAGCGGGGGGCTAGAGTAATGTTATCGAGAACCGATAAATGGGGAAAGAGGTTAAAGTGCTGAAAGACCATGCCCACTTCCTGACGAATGGTCTCAATCCCCCGCAAATCCTCTCCCAGGCGAACGCCGTCCACGATCACTTGACCCTTTTGGTAGGGTTCTAGGGCGTTAAAGGTGCGGATAAAGGTGGATTTTCCCGACCCGGAGGGGCCCATAATCACCACGACTTCCTGACGACGCACCGTTAAATTGGCGCCCCGCAGGACATGGAACTGGTCAAACCATTTTTCCACCTGCTCGGCAATAATCAGAGGTTCGGCGCTGGGGGTCATGGCGCCAAGTCTACCACGACTTTCTCTCAGAATTGGCGCCGGAGAGTTAAGCGCCGATAAAAATTTGCTACCGTTATGATCGCCCCCAGATCCCGGTTTTCCCTATGCCCTTGCCCACCGTCGCTATTATTGGTCGCCCCAACGTGGGCAAATCGACCCTAGTCAACCGTCTGGCGGGGGATCAGCAGGCTATTGTCCACGACCAGCCGGGCATCACCCGAGACCGCACCTACCGTCCCGCTTTTTGGCAAGACCGGGAGTTTCAGGTGGTGGATACGGGGGGGTTAGTCTTTGAGGACGACACGGAATTTTTACCCCAGATCCGGGAGCAGGCCAGTTTGGCGCTGGCGGAGGCCGAGGCGGCCATTTTAGTTGTGGACGGCCAGAGCGGCCCCACCCCCAGCGACGCGGAAATCGCCCAGTGGTTGCGCCTCCAATCCGTTCCCGTTTTACTGGCGGTTAATAAGTGCGAATCCCCGGAGCAGGGCATTGTCCAAGCCGCCCAGTTTTGGGAATTGGGCCTGGGGGAACCCTATCCCATCTCCGCCATCCACGGGAGCGGCACAGGGGAGTTGTTGGACGAACTGATCGGCTACTTGCCCCCCATTTCCCAGGACGCGGAGCCGGAGGAAATTAAGGTGGCCATCATCGGGCGCCCCAACGTGGGCAAATCCAGTCTCCTCAACGCCATCACCGGCGAGAATCGGGCCATTGTCAGTCCCATTTCCGGCACCACTCGGGACGCTATTGATATGGTGGTGGAGCGGAACGAGCGCCGCTATCGTCTGATCGACACCGCCGGTATCCGCCGCAAGAAAAATGTGGACTACGGCGCCGAATTTTTTAGTATTAACCGGGCCTTTAAGGCCATCCGGCGCTCGGACGTGGTTTTGTTTGTGCTCGATGTCCTGGACGGGGTCACGGATCAGGATTTGAAGTTAGCCGGTCGGATCATTGAAGACGGGCGGGCGGTGATCCTAGTCGTTAATAAATGGGACGCGGTGGAAAAAGACTCCTACACCATCTACGAGCATCAACAGGAGCTGATGTCCCGGTTGTACTTTATGGAGTGGGCGGAGATGATCTTCGTCAGCGCCGAAACGGGGTTGCGGGTGCAAAAAATCCTCGATTTGGTGGATATCGCCGCGGAAAGTCATCGGCGCCGGGTCAGCACGGCGGTGATCAACGAAGTGATCCAGGAGGCGGTGGGTTGGCATTCTCCCCCCACCACCCGCCAGGGTAAACAGGGAAAAATTTACTATGGTACTCAGGTTTCAACCCAACCGCCCACCATCGCCCTCTTTGTCAACGACCCCAAACGCTTTAACGAAAACTACCGGCGCTATATCGAAGGGCAGTTCCGCAAACAACTGGGTTTTAAAGGTTCTCCCCTGCGGCTCTTCTGGCGGGGCAAAAAAGTTCGGGAAGTGGAAGCCGGCGCTAACCGGGCCACTCGGGTTTAAAAAAGACCCCCAGTTAAAGATAATCTCCAACTGGGGATCGAGGGGTTAGGCCATTTCAAGCGCCGGATTTACCAGCCGTAGCGCCGGAGACCCTTTTCCAGAACCTCCACCATCAGTTCCCCTACCAGGGTTGAATCCTGGGTCGAGCGCCCGGTCAAGAAGGGATAATCCAGAATGGTGGAGAGGGTATGGCCGACGCCGCCGTGGTATTGACCCTCGGGGCCCACCGCGTCCCGGAGGATGTATTCCAAAGGATAGAAGGGCGGGCCGAAGTTGGCGGAGGTATTCATGGGCTGGTCGTCGTAGCCGTACATCTGGGCGAAGCCGGTGCCGTCTTTGTAGTCGTACTCCCGAGCGTGGCCGGTGACATGTTTGCCCCAAATAATGCTTTTCCGGTCGGTCCAGTCCCGAGCGAAGGCCAGCGCCGTGACGCAGTAGCACTCGGCGGCGATCAATTTATCCTGAGCGAGGAAACCGAGGATAATGTCGTGAACCCGTTCATTGTTAACCATATCCACCATGGGCCCGGAACCGCCGGGCATCAGCAGAGCGGCGTACTGTTCCAGCTCTTTCCAAGCCTGATCCCGTTTAGCGTAGTAAGCCTCCAGTTCATGGCCAAAATTGGCGCTGTTGAAATAGGGCATCGCCGGGAACCACTCGGAAATATTGATGGGCTTAGCCAGTAAATCGGAGCCGTCCACCTCCTTTGTCCGTTTCGCAAAATGGGCGTCGGTGACGCACTTCGCCAAAGGCGGATCCACGTAGGTTTCGTCCATACTGGGGGGAAGCGCCGGAGGTTTGCGACCCTTGGCGGTGGCGAAATCGAAACTGTAACCAGCCTTGAGCAGGACATCGTAGGGGCCGACCAACTCTTCGCCCCAATAGCCCCATTCGGAGAGGATGACGAGGATTTTTTTAGACACGGGTTAACTCCTTGAAAGTAAAGAAACAAAACAGGCTGATTTTTAAGGCTGAGTATCCTTCGATTCGCTCAGGATACTTCATCTGATATCTGATATCTGATATCTGTTAACTGATTAACAGATCGGCGCCTTTTTCGGCAATCATCACACAGGGGGCGTAGGTATTGCCACTGGTGACGTTGGGCATAATGGAGGCGTCCATCACCCGCAGATTTTCCAGACCCCGAACCCGCAGTTCCGCGTCCGTCACCGCTAGGTCGTCGTTCCCCATCCGACAGGTGCCGGCGGGATGCCAGATGGTTTCCGCGTATTTGCGGATGTAGGCTTCGTCGCCGTTAAGAGCGCCGGGGGCGATTTCGCCGTCGTTAAACGCTCCGAAGGCGGAGGTTCCGGCGATTTCCCGACAGAGTTCGATGGCCCGGAGATAGGTTTGCAAATCCCGGGGATGGCTCAGGTACTTGGGATCGATGATGGGCGGCGCGAGGGGATCGCTGGAGCGGAGTTTGACCTCGCCCCGACTCTGGGCTTGGATCAGGATGGGGACAAAGATAGAAAAGGGGCCGTCGATGATCTGGGCGTATTCCGGGGGCGGAAAACCCGGAATACCGGAGC
Source organism: Cyanobacteria bacterium RI_101 (assembly GCA_016471375.1). Taxonomy (GTDB): domain Bacteria; phylum Cyanobacteriota; class Cyanobacteriia; order Cyanobacteriales; family Microcystaceae; genus Synechocystis. The sequence goes on along the minus strand of WGLZ01000015.1, from coordinate 107,569 downwards.
TAAAGTTAATCTGAATATCGGGACAGGCGTCGCGGTCGCCCTCGGAATGGGTAAACAGCGCCGTTTCGCAGAGGAGCGCCGGCAGGGGTAGCTCCTGTTTGGATTTAAAGATCACTTGCAGGCGCAGATGATCCTGAAGGTTTTGCCCCACCCCCGGCAGATCGAGGACAACGGGAATCCCTAGGCTTTCCAAATGGGCCGCCGGGCCGACGCCGGAGAGGAGCAGTAGTTTCGGCGAGAGAAAGGCGCCGCCGCAGAGGATCACTTCCCCGCTAGTGTGAGCTTGTCGGCTTTGCCCGTCCTGAAGATAGTCCACCCCTGTGGCTTTATTGCCTTGGAAGAGAACGCGGGTAACCGGCGCTCCGGTGAGGACGGTTAAGTTCGGACGGGAGAGAACCGGGGTTAAAAAAGCGGAGGCGGAACTGGCTCGCTGATTCTCGGCGGTGAGGTTAAACTGCATCACCGTTCCCTGATTTTCCTGGACGGCGCCGTTAAAATCCCCATCCCCTTGGGGATAGCCCAATTCTTCGCAGGCGCTCAAAAAGGCTTCGGCGCTGGCGCTTAAAGTCGGGCAAGGCCGCGCGGAAAGGAGGCCGCCCTGACTGCGGTACTCGGACATTTTCCCGGCGTAATCCTCGGATTTGCGGAAATAGGGCAGGACATCCTCATAACTCCAGCCCGGATTACCCAGATCCCGCCATTGGTCGAAATTGCGACGGTTGCCCCGGACGTACATCATGGCGTGGACAGAACTGCCACCCCCCAAAACCTTGCCCTGGATAATGGAGATCGAGCGCCCGTTCAGTTCCGGTTGGGGTTCGGAATGGAACTGCCAGTCGTAGTCCGTGCCCCAGAGTTTGATAAATCCGTCCTTGCTATGGATATTGGGGTCGTCGTCTGGGCGTCCCGCCTCTAGGAGCAAGACCCGACAGTCCGGGTTCTCCGTCAGCCGGTTGGCCAGTACGCACCCTGCGGCGCCGGCGCCGACGATGATGTAATCAAAGGATTCGGTAGAAGTCATGGGTTATTCACCTTTTGCTAGAAAAAAAAGATTTTTGATCCCCCGGTTCTTTAATACATAAACATTGTGGTTAAAGAGCCAGTTTTGGGTTTGATCCCCCTAAATCCCCCTTTCCAAGGGGGACTTTTAAGGCCGGTTCCCCTCCCTCGGAGGGGTTAGGGGTGGGTTAGTCTTAGGGTCAGAACCCACCCCCCAACCCCCTCCCAAGAGGGGGAGTGGAAATCAACCCAAGCGCCGCTACTGCCCGCACCGCACCCCGATCATCTCCGGGTGAATATCCCCCTTGACCACCACGTCCAGTAAAAAGGGGCCGGGATGGGCCAGCGCCGTTTCGATGGCGGGAATAATCTGCTCCGGGGTTTCCACCCGCGCCGCCTCCACCCCCAAGGAGCGGGCCAACTCGTCGAAGCGAATAACGGGACGGGAGAGATCAAAACTGAGGGGAAAATCATGGGCCTCCACCGCCTGCTCCCGCCAGTAAGCCTGGATGTTCAGTTGCAGAAGCTTGTAGGTGCGGTTGTTGCAAATCACAAACTTGGCGTTGACGTTGTGGCGGGCTGCGGTCCACAGCGCCTGGATGGTGTAGAGACTGCCGCCGTCCCCGGTAAAGCCGATGACCAACTTATCGGGGTTAGCTAACTGAGCGCCGATAGCGCCGGGAATCCCCACCCCCAGGGAGCCGCCCCGAGTGAGGAAATAACGCCCGGTTTCCCTGGGGGGAAAATAACGGCTAATGGGGGGAGAGCAGGTCAGCGCCTCGTCAAAAATAATGGCGTCCTCCGGCAGGCGCGGCGCCAACTCCGCCATGAAGGTCGCAAATTCTAAAGGAACGTCGGCCTTGGCGGCCAGATCCGCGGCCTTGGCGGCTTCAATCTTAGCGGCCTTAGCGGCGCCGATAGCCTCGGTTCGAGCTTGAGCTTGCGCCCTCCGCTCCGGGGTCAGGGTTTGCTCCAACAGATCCCCCAGCGCCGCCAGGGTTAACTTGGGATCGCTGGCCAGCCCCAGATCAACGGGATGACTTTTGGCGATTTCGTAGGCGTTGAGGTCGATGTGGAAAACCGGAGCGCCGGGTTTAAAAATGGGGGTCAATTCCGGGAAGACCTCCGGTAAAACATAGGTGCCGCAGATTAAATTGGCGTCTCCCTTTTCGGTGATGGGGCGACTTTGAGCGCCGAACATGTGACCGGTGGAACCCTGGTAAAGGGGATGGGCGTAGCTCATGTTCACTTCCCCAGCGTCGGCGTCATAGACCTCGGCGCCGATCAATTCCGCCACTCGGGTTAATTCCGCCTGGGCTTGGGAATAGGCCACGCCGTCCCCGACAAAGATCATCGGTTTATCGGCGCCGGCGAGAGCTTGGGCGATAGGAACTAGAGTTTCCAACGGCGGCGCCACGCGGGTGGAGGGAATGGGAGTGGGGTAAATCTCCTCCGTCACCGGCGCGTCCAGAATATCCTGGGGCAAACAGAGATAAACCGGCCCCATGGGGGGCGTGGCCGCGATTTTAATGGCCCGGCGGAGCATTCGCAGGAGAGAGCGGGGATCGCTCACCATGGCCGCCCATTTGGTCACCGGCTCCGCCATAGCCACTAAATCTCCGGCCATTTGGGCGTCCATGCCCAAATATTTAATCCCCGCGTCCCCCCCAATCACGACAAGGGGAGAATGCCCCCGCTTGGCTTGGTAGAGCGCCCCAACGGCGTTGCCCAACCCCGGCGTGCTGTGGATTTGCACCAGGGCCGGGCGCTGGGTGGCCCGGGCGTAGCCATCCGCGGCCATCACCGCCACGGTTTCTTGTAGGGTTAAAATATATTTTAAGTCGGGGTATTGCCAGAGGGCGTCTAGAAATCCCTGCTCAACAGTTCCCGGATTGCCGAACATATAGTGAATGCCATCGGCGAGGAACTGCTCAAGGATAGCGAATCGTCCCGTTTTTGCGACCATAGGAAAAGTTCCGTTTCTCCCGGACAAGCTTGATACCCCAAACGTTACCATAGCTTTCTGGAGGCGGAAGCCCAATGTTAAGAGAACTTAAGGATTACTGCCTAGGAATTGATTAATCAGGGTCATTAAGGCCCGCAGATGCACCGGCTTGCTGATGTGGTCGTTCATGCCCGCGGCTAAAAAGCGCTCCCGGTCGCCGGGCATGGTCAGCGCCGTCAGGGCGATGATGGGAATAGAACCCCAGTCCGGGTTGGCGCGAATCTGACGGGTGGCTTCGACGCCGTCAAGGACGGGCATTTGCACGTCCATGAGGATCAAATCCGGCGTTTCCTGGGCGATGGAGTCCAGCGCCTCCTGACCGTTATAGGCCACCCCCAGACGATAGCCTTTGTACTCCAGATAATCTTTTAAACTGGCCACGTTATCCACATTGTCCTCCACCAGGAGCAGGTAGGGCGGCTCGGCGAAGGGCTGACTCTCCGGGGTTGGCATGGGTTCGGGGGAAGCGGGGCTATTAACCCCGACGTAGGGAATGGAAAGGGTAAAGCGACTGCCTTGACCCGGCTCGCTGGTGAGGCTCACCCGTCCGCCGTGGAGTTCCGTTAGGCGCTTCACCAGCGCCAACCCTAAGCCGGTGCCTTCATATTGTCGGCTTAACTTACTGTCAATTTGGACAAAGGGTTGGAAGAGTTTCTTCTGGTCTTCCTGGGAAATGCCGATGCCGGTGTCTCGTACCTCAAAGTCTAAAGAGGGCGGTTTGGCTTCGAGGTTGAGCGCGACGGTTAGGGACACTTGGCCGCCGTCGGGGGTGAATTTAACGGCGTTGTTGAGCAGATTAATCAGCGCCTGACGCAGACGGCGCTCGTCGCCTTGGAAGTAGAGGGTTTGGGGCGGTAGTTGGGAAGACAGGGCGATCCGCTTTTTAAACGCCTGTTGTTTGACAAACTGTAAACAGAGTTGACACATTTCCTGGAGATGAACCGGCGCCAGATCCAGCTCTAATTTTCCCGCTTCGATTTTAGACAGATCCAAAATATCGTTGATCAAGGTTAATAAATGGCGCCCGCTGGAATTAATGGTGGAGACCGCCTTTTTTTGTTTAGGAGTCAAGGGGCCGAGGACTTCTTCATCCAACGCCTGGCCCATCCCCAAAACGGCGTTGAGGGGGGTGCGCAGTTCGTGACTCATGTTCGCCAAAAATTCGTCCTTGAGGCGACTGGCCCGCTCCAGTTGCCGATTGCTCAGCGCCAATTGCTCGTAGCTGGCCTGGAGTTGGCGCTCCGCTTCCTTACGCTGGCTCGCGTCGCGAAAAATGCCCTGGGAAATCCGACGATCCCCCCAATCAATGATGGAACTAGACAAATCGGCGGGAACGACGGCGCCGTCCTTGCGAATAATTTCCACATCGGCATAAGCGCCGCTTCCTTTCTCCAAAATTTCCTGGAAATAGCCGCGATAAAGCTCCAACTTTTCCGGGGAATGGAGGGCGGTGAAGTGGAGACGAGCAAATTCTTCCTTGCTGTAGCCAAATAACTCCGCAGCTCGCTGATTGGCTTCGATAATATTGCCCTCCAGATCCGCTAATAAAATGGCGTCTCCCGCTTGCTCCATCAAAGAACGGTAGCGGGCCTCGCTCCAACGCAGGGTTTCTTCCATCTGTTTCCGGTCGCTGATGTCCTGCACCATGGCCACAAAAAAGTCTAAACTCCCGTCTTCTCGGCGTAAACATTGAACGGAAATTTGGGCGTAGATAATGTGACCGTCTTTATGGATAAAGCGCTTATCCATTTCGTAACCTTCTCTCTCCCCGGCTAAGACTTGGTTAAAGAAGGCAACGTCGGCGTCCACATCCTCCGGGTGGGTCATTTCCGCCCAGGTTAAGCGTTTTAACTCCTCTAAGCTATAGCCTAAAATTTCCGAGAGTCTCGCGTTGGCGTCGATCCACTCTTTATTCGGGCCGGTAATCGCCATGCCGATTAAAGATTGCTCAAAATAGCGCCGGAACCGCTCTTCGCTCAGACGGAGATCCGTCTCCATCCGCTGGCGCTCGGTGATGTCCTGAATCACCGCCAAAATATTGACTTTGCCCTTGGGATCAAAGATCGCCGCCGTAGAAATGGAAACAATTCTTTTTTCGCCGGTTTTGCGGGTAATGTGCCACGTTTCCGACTGGAGATTATCCCCCTGTCGCATCCGCTCCATCCGCTCCCTCGCTCGGCGCTGGTAGTCCGGGTCGGGGTAGAGGCTTTGATACCAACCTTGGGCGTTAATTTCCTCAATTTTATAGCCCGTAATCGTTTCCATTTGAGGATTCCAGACCACAAATTCCACATGGGGAAAAGTCTCGATGGCCCGACAGACGCACAGTCCCTCCACCATACTTTCCACAATTTGCCGACGAAAACGATTTTCTTGGGCGTATCGCTCCTCGATTTCCTTGCGCTCCGTCGCGTCCCGTAAACAGAGGATCGAGGCTTCTTCTCCTTGCCAGTGAATCGGCGCCACCAGACATTCGGCGACGCCCATTTCGCCATTGGCGCGGTGGATGTTCAGATCAAACGCCCGACCTTGAATCAAGGGAACGCCCAACTGGAGACCGATCAACTCTTCGAGGGAGCGCCGAAACATGACCACGGCCACGGGGTTGGCGAAGAGAATATCCCCTTGAGCGTCCAAAACGATAATACCGTCGGAAACGGAGTCGATAATCGCGCGAAAGCGGCTTTCGCTATCTTCTAGCGCCTGGGTGCGTTGTCGGACTCGCGATTCTAATTCTTCATTGAGGCGATGGAGTTGATCTAAGGCGACCTGAAGCGCCGTTTCCTTTTGCTTCAGGGGCGTTAAATCCGTGTTGGTTCCACAATTGCGTATGGCCAAACCCTGGGCGTCCCGGAGAGTATAGCCCCGAGAGAGAACGGAAATATAATGTCCCTCCCGGTGACGTAGGCGATATTCCAACTCCACGGAATCTACCCCCCCCGGCGCTAAAACCGCCTCAAAGGCGCGATTCACGCCCTCTAGATCCTCGGGATGGATGAAAGACCGCCAGGTTTCTAGATCGGACTTTAACTCCCCTTCCCCGTAGCCCAACATCTGCCACCACCGGGGCGCGATATAGAGTTCTCCGGCGGTTACGTCGTAATCCCACCAGCCGTCGTTGGAGCCTTTGATCACTAAGCTTAAACGCTCTTGCAGGCGCTCCGAAAGCTCCACCGCTTCTTGGCGCTCCGTAATATCCATTAAAATGCCCTGAAGGCTAACCACCCGACCCGCCTGGTCAAAAACGGGTTGACCTTTGGAAAAAATATGCCCCGTCGAGCCGTCGTTGCGAATAATTTTAAAATCGGCGGCGTAGGGTTCCCCCAGTTCTAGGGCCCGACTGACCAACCGCTGACGCAGAGCTTGGGATTCGGGGTGAAAATAGGGACTCATTTGGTCGTAAGTCACTTGTCGCGTCGGATCAAGACCAAAAATAGCGAAGACCTCCGGCGACCAAGAAACTCGTCCCGTGGCCGGGTGAAACTCCCAGACCCCCAGACGGGCCAACTGTTGGGCTTCCCGGAGCATCGTTTCTTTTTGGCGCAGGTTATCGGCGATGGCTTGGCGCTCTTGAATTTCTTGAACCGCCCGAGCTAAAGCGCCGCTCTGTTGTACGGCGATGGCCAGTTGATCCGCTAATTTTTTGAGGAAATCAATCTTCTGGGGTTGCCAGATCCGCGGCGCCGAGCACTGGTGGAGTATTAACAGACCCCAAACCTGGGGACAAGGATCAAACTCCGCGGCCAAGGTTTGAATAATAATGGGAACGACGAGATTCGCTCGAACTTGAAACTGTTTTAACAACTGTTGATGGCAATCCGTTAACCCCGCGGTTTCAATATCGCTCAGCGCCCAACAGTCGCCCCGGAGATAGCGCTCGTTTAAGCCCTCGTCAAAGCAGGTATCCTCAATCTTTTGCCCTAACCCATGGGTCCAACCGGCGCCGACGGCCTCGGCGACAATTTGGCCCCGATAATTCGTTTCCTCGAATTGATAAACCAAACAGCGATCCACCGCGAAAAAGGTCTTGATTTCCGCCACCGCCGTGGTTAAGGTCTGGTCTAGATCTAAATTTTGACGAATTTTGAGGGCGATTTCATTGAGAATTCTTTCCTGCTGGAATTGGGTCTCAATTTGTCGAGTTTGTTTTTGCAACAAAGATTCTAACTGCTGATTGCGGCTAGTTAAAATTTCTACTTTTTCCCGCTCTAAGCGTCGCACTTTTTCCTGAAGAATCTCCATCACCCCGTACATTTCCGCCGGATCTAAAATCTGGAGAATACTCGCCTGGGTGAGGAGTCCTTCCAATCCCCCGTCTTCCCCGACCACCCCTAGGCGTTGAATATTGCGCCTCTGCATTTGATAATAGGCCCGCTCCAGACTTTCCTCTGTGCCGATAGTCATCAAGGGGGCGCTCATGGCCTCCCGGGCTTGAAAGCGCCGAAAATCCAGCCCCAGGGCTTGGAATTGGAGCAAGTCCCGCTCCGTGATTAATCCTTGCGCTCGGTAGCGTTGGGGATTCCCTGCTAAAGGCTCCCCGATAATGACGGCGCTGGTTTGACCGTCGCTCATCCGTTGGGCGATCTCCAAAATCGAGACCTCCGCCGGCGCCGCGACGGGAGAGCAATCCATCATTTCCCCCACTCGCCGCAGACGCAGGAGATCGACGGAACGAAGAACCCGCCGCAGACTGTTTTCCGTAATACAGCCGAGAAGTTTTCCCTCGTCGTCTAGAATCGGCAGATGGCGAATCCGGCGCTCTCGCAACAGCGCCGCCACCTGAAAGGCGTCCGTCAGTTGGCTTTTTTTTAAACTGTGGACGGGATGGCTCATGATCTCCCGAATCGATTGCTCGGGAGTAATATCCGTCCCCGCGGCCGCTAAACGCACAAAATCCCTTTCCGTGACAATCCCCGCCAGTTCCTCTCCCGCCATCACAAACGCGCAACTGGGAATAATCTCTAACTCCGACTCCCGCTCCCCTAGGCTGCAGGTCGAGCGCCGGGCCTGATGAAGCAACCCCAAAACCTCTAGGGTCGGGGTTTCTGGACTCGCGGTAATGAGGGGGCGAACCGCGATAGCCCAATCCAGATTCACCGTCGGGGAGTTTAACATCGTCGCGGAAGCGGGCAAAAATCTATTCTAAACTTTCCCACAAAGCCGCGCTCTTCTGGAGATAAGGATAAAGGGCTAATTTCCATGCGCGGCGCATCCTCTTAGAAAGGGTGGAAAAGTTAGAAAGGGTGGAAAAGGGTAAACCGAATCAGGGCGTAGGCGACGCAGAGGGTGAAAACCACCGCCAGCGCCGTCAAACTGGTATAGATAATCAGTTGTAAGACCCTTTCGTAGCCGGACATTTAAGCCTCAAGACAAGCTTCCAGTTGGGCCAAGAGTTGGGCGTGGTCGAGATTTTGCCCGATGAGCACCAGTTGGTTTTTCGGCGCCGTTTTCCACTCGTCGTCTTCGAGGGTAAAGCGCTTGCCGCTGAGGTGGAAGACATGGCGCTTGGGGCTTTCTTCAAACCAGAGAATACCCTTGGCCCGGAAGATGGTGGGGGGCAGTTGATTGTCGAGGAAATATTGGAATTTACGGATGGAGAAGGGCTGATCCCGGCTAAAGGAGAGGGAGGTAAAGCCGTCCATCTCTAGGTGATTACTGTGATGATGGTGGTCGTGTTCATGATCGTGTCCATGGTGATGATGGTCATGGTCGCAATCGGCGCCGCACTCATGGTCGTGATCGTGATCATGCTCATGACTATGTTCGTTTACCGGCGCCGCGTCCTGAAAATACCGATCCGACTCAAACAGGCCCACGCTGAGGATCAGGGGCAGGGGAACCTGGGACTTTTCGGTGCGGAGGATGCGGGCGGATTCCTTCATGTCCCGGATTCTCACTTCTAACCGATCGACGTCGGCTTCGTCCACCAAGTCGATTTTATTTAAAACGATAATATCGCCGTAGGTAATCTGGCTATAGGCCGCCTGGCTATTAAACAAATCGAGGCTAAAGTTCTCGCAATCCACCAAGGTAACGATGGAATCTAAACGGGTCATCTCCCGCAGTTCCGTCCCCAAAAAGGTGAGCGCCACCGGCAGGGGATCGGCTAAGCCTGTGGTTTCCACCACCAGATAATCCACCTTCTCCGGGCGCTCCAGGACTTTATAGACCGCCTCGACTAAATCTTCGTTAATGGTGCAACAGACGCAACCGTTGCTTAGCTCCACCATGTCGTCGTCGGTGGCGATGATCAGCTCGTTATCAATGCCGATTTCCCCAAATTCGTTCACCAAAACCGCCGTTTTCAGACCCTGTTGATTGGTGAGGATATGGTTGAGCAGAGTGGTTTTCCCGCTCCCCAAAAAACCGGTGATAATGGTGACCGGCAGTCCGTATTTCGGCGCCGCGAGGGGAGACTGGGGAGCGTCTAGGGTTTGCATAGGCTTGTCGGGGGAGGGAGATAAAAGCGTCGCCCCTTATTATAAACGCCCCCGTTAAAACCCTACTGAGCCACCACTTGAAATTCCACTTCGGCGCTGACTTCCGGGTGGAGTTTGACTTGCGCTTTATAAACGCCCAGTTTGCCGATGTCGGGAATGGTCACGCTCCGACGATCCACCTCCTGACCCGTGCCGGCTTTGATGGCGTCCACAATGTCCTGGGTGGTGACGGTGCCAAAGATGGCGTCCCCTTCTCCGGTGGCTTTGGCGATACTCAAGCGCCCGATGGTCTGGAAGGCCACTTTGCGGGCTTCGGCGGCGGCTTTCTCGGCCGCGAGACGGGCTTCTTCCTTCGCCCGGCGCTGTTCCACCTGACGGATGATGCCGGGGGTGGCGACGACGCCAAGGCCCTGGGGAATCAGATAATTGCGGGCGTAGCCGGGGGCTACTTCGACTAATTCTCCGTTCTGTCCGAGTTTATTAACGGTTTGTTTGAGAACGACGGGGACGCGCTTCGACATTGCTCTTGGGGGCTAATCTTAAGGATAAGGGGCTGAAGTTTTCAGGCTTCTACTCATTCAGTCACAGTCTTCCACTATACCATCTGGGAGAGGTTTGTCCAAATTTTCGGCGCCGTCTTTCCCGACCCTTGATTTTCTATGGCTTTCCCGCCCCTACTACGGCTACTGTCTTTCCTGCTGGCCTTGACCTTAACGCTCAATCTAGGGGCCTGCTCGGCGCCGGCCAACCCGGATCAACTGGCGCTGTCCATTTTGAGCGACCCGAAAACCTTTAACGCCGTCCTTTCCCAGGAATCCCCCAATATTTTTGGACTGACTTACGAGGGGTTGATTCGGGAAAATCCCCTCACGGGCGTCAAGGAGCCGGCGCTGGCGGAAAGTTGGCAAATTTCCGAGGACGCTAAGACCATTACTTTTACCCTACGGGAAAATCTGCGCTGGTCTGACGGGGAACCCCTCACCATTGAGGACGTTTTATTTAGTTATAATGAACTTTATTTAAACCCGAAAATTCCCAATAACTACCGGGACAGCCTCCGGGTGGGCAAGAGCGGCGCTTTTCCCCAAATTAAGGGCCAGGGGGAACGGCAAATTGTCTTTACCATCAACGAACCCTTCGCCCCCTTCCTGGACGGCGCCGAACTGCCCATTTTACCCGCTCATATTTTGCGTCCGACGGCGGAAAAACTCGATCCCCAGGGCAATCCCCAATTCTTAACGGTTTGGGGCACCGATACTCCCCCCGAAGAGATTGTGGTCAACGGCGCCTATCGCTTAGTCAGTTACCTGCCCAGCCAGCGCCTGATTTTTGAGAAAAACCCCCGCTACTGGCGCCAGGACGCCCAGGGTCAGGCCTTGCCCCACATTCCTCGGGTGATTTGGGCCATTGTCGAATCCACCGACACCGCTTTATTACAATTCCGCTCCGGCGGCTTGGATTCCTTGGCGGTTTCCCCGGAATCCTTTTCTCTACTCAAACAGGAGGAAAAACGGGGTAATTTCACGATTTACAACGGCGGCCCGGCCTACGGCAGTAATTTTTTAACTTTTAATCTCAATCAGGGGCGCCGCGACGGCAAACCCCTCGTCGATCCCGTCAAAGCGAAGTGGTTCAACGACCTCAATTTCCGCCAAGCCATCGCCTACGGGGTGGATCGGGAGCGGATGGTGAACAATATTTTCCGGGGTCTGGGGGAGCCGCAAAATTCGCCGGTCTCTGTCCAGTCTCCCTTTTACGACCGCTCCCTCCGGGGCTACCCTTACGATCCCCAAAAGGCGCGGGCGCTGTTGGCCCAATCGGGCTTTTACTTGAACCCTCAAGGAGAACTGCTAGACAAGGAGAATAACCCCGTCCGTTTTACCCTCCACACCAACGCCGGCAATAAAATCCGGGAAGCCATGGGCGCCCAGGTTCAGGAAGATCTGGGGAAGTTGGGAATCCGGGTGGATTTCAGTCCCCTCAATTTTGGGGTGTTGGTGGACAAGCTCAGTAATAGCTTGGAATGGGAAGCGGTGATTTTAGGATTAACCGGCGGCAACGATCCCCACGCGCCGAATATTTGGTACACCGACGGCAACCTCCATGTGTTTAACCAACAGCCCCGGGCCGGCAGTCCCCCTTTGCCGGGGCAGAAGGTCTATCCCTGGGAGGAAAAGATCGCCGCTTTAGCCCTAGCCGGCTCCCAGGTTTTGGATTTACCCCGGCGCAAGGAAATTTATAACCAGTTCCAACAGGAAGTAGAAACTAGCTTACCCTTTATCTATTTGGTCAACGCCTATTCCCTCGGCGCCGTTCGCAACCGCTTTTGCGGCATTGAGTACTCGGCCCTCGGCGGCGCCTTTTGGAATTTGGAGGAGATTCAGTTGTGTCCCTAAGGGAAGAGGCTACGGTGTACGCAGATCTTGGGTTTAATCCCCCTAAATCCCCCTTGGTAAGGGGGACTTTAAAGCTGATTCCCCCCTTTCAAAGGGGGGCTAGGGGGGATCTGGACACTTATGTATACACGATAGAGGGCAAGAGAACGGCGCCGGGGAGTCGGCGAGCTTCCCCGGTTTTCCTCTATTTTTCGTAATTTTCTGGTAATTTTCTGGAAAATTGAACCTAACCCAAAAAAACTGTTACCATAGGTTTCTACAAAAATTTTGAGACGCTATCTCCTTATTGAGAATCGCGGCCCCGCTCGTTTTGTCCTGAGTTCCTTGCCCTCGGTTCCCCTGTCGGTATAAATCCCTAGAGCGCCTCATCCATGAGTCAGAACTCCGCTAGCGCGATTTTATTGATCGAGGGAGCGCCGGAAACTCGGCGGCTCTACCGCTCCTACCTGGAGGTTTTACCCGGCGTCGAGGTTCGCGTGTTAACCGCGGCCACCTTGGCGGAGGGGCAGGAACTTTACCGGCGTCATTGTCCGTCTTTAACGCTCATGGCGCTGCAATTACCCGACGGTTCGGCGCTAGCGTTTTTACAAAGAAATCAGCCCCAACTGACCCAAGCGCCGGTGGCGGTCATTGCCGGGGAACACGAGCAACGGGCGTCTGTTCAGGCTCTCAAACTCGGCGCCAGGGATGTGTTGACCCAGGAAGACGTTACAGCCGAGAGTCTGGCGCAAACCGTCCTGACCGCTCTTAATCCCCAAGCGCCGGGATGCTTGGACTTCTGCCTCCTCCATCAGACGATTTTAGACAACGCTCCGGTTTCTATCATCGCCACCGACGCCGGGGGAACGATTCAACTCTTTAACCGCAAGGCGGAGGCAATGTTGGGCTACCGCGCCGAGGAAGTGGTGGGGAAAGCGACGCCTTTGATTTTTCATGAACCCCAGGAATTTCAAGCCTATCTGGACGCACTCTCGGAGACCCTAGCTCCCGGGGAACAGCCTGATTTTGAGACCTTTCTCGCTTTGATCGCCGAAGGTCGAGTCCGGGAGCAAACCTTTATTCATATCCGTAAGGATGGCTCGACCTTTCCGGCTCTGTTGAGTATTACGCCGATCTGGGATAGCGAGGGGCAAATCGGGGGATTTGTGGGCATTACCCAGGATCTCAGCGAGCGCCAGGCTCAGGAACAAAAACTCCGGGACTTGACGGAGCGCCTGACCATCGCTCTGACCTCCGGCGCTATTGGCACCTGGGAGTGGAATTTAGAGAATAATTGCTCGTACTGGGACCAGCGGATGTATGAGCTACATGGCGTAACGGAACTACCGGCGCCGGGCCAGGACTGTCAAATTCTCAGAAAATCGGTGCATCCCGAGGATCGCAAACGCACGGAAAAGCTCTTGCAACAGGCCATTCTCGGCAAAGCGGATTACGACACTGAGTTTCGCGTCGTCCATCCCGATCAACGGGTTTATCACCTTAAGGCCTACGGCAAAGTGATTCGGGATGAAAAGGGAAAAGCCTTAAAAATTGTCGGGGTCAACTACGACATTACCCCCCAAAAAACGGCGGAGCAGGAACTGAGACAATCCCGACAGTTTGTTCAAACCTTGTTGGACACCATGCCGGTTTATGTCTTTTGGAAAGACCGAGACTCCCGCTTTTTAGGCTGTAATCAGCCCCTAGCGGATTTAATGGGCGTCGGCGAGCCGGAAGCGTTTGTCGAGCAGGCGAATCAGGGACGACTCTTTACCCCGGAGGAATTAAGGGGTTATCAGGTCGATGATCAAGCGGTCATAGAATCGGGATATCCCAAGCTCAGAATTCAGGAGACGATCACTTTACCGAATGGGGAAACCCGCTGGCTAGAAACCCAGAAAGCGCCGCTCCGGGACTACGACGGTAATATCATCGGCGTGGTGGGAGTCTTTCAGGACGTCACCGAGCGCCGACGGGCGGAAGAGGCGTTATCCATCAGCGAAGAGCGTTTCCGTAGCGCCTTTGAGAACACCGCGGTGGGGATGAGCCTAGTGGCCATTAATCCGGGAGGGCTGATCCTGCAATGTAATCGGGCGTTATGCAAACTACTAGGTTATAGCGAGTCTGAACTGCTGAATTTAACGTTTCAAGAATTAACCCATCCCGACGACCGGGAGCGGAGTCGGGCCTTTGTCCAGCGCCGCCTAGCGGGGGAAATCGACGACTACCATCTCGAAAAGCGTTATTTCACCAAGAGCGGCGAGATTATTTGGGCCTTGGTTAGCGTTTCCCTCGTGGCGGATCGACAAAAAAACCCTCTTTATTTGGTGGTGCAAATTCAAGATATTACCGCCCGTAAAAAAGCGGAGGCGGAGCTATATCAAGAGCAGTTTCGCCTTAATTTGGCGCTGGACGCCGCCCAGATGGGGTTTTGGCGGGTTCATCTGCAAAGCGATACCCTCCAACTCTCGGAGCGGGCGGAGTCGATCCTCGGCTATGGGCCCGGAACTTTCCCCGGTCAACGGGCCCTCTACATTCAACAAGTCCATCCCCAGGATCGTCCCCTGGTGATTGAAACTGTGAACGAAAGCTTTGCCACCGGGGCCTCCTACCATTTGGAATACCGCATTCGGCGCCCCGACGGGGCATGGCGCTGGGTCGAAGTTTGGGGTTTGGTGCAGGATCAACTGCCGGAAGCCGAGCGACAAATGCTAGGGGTGATTCAGGATATTACCGACCGTAAGGAAACAGAGCGCCAATTAGAGGAGAGTCGCATCAAATTTCAGCGCCTCGTGGATGACATTGGCGACAAGTTTGTCGTCTTTAGCCACAGCGGAGCGGAAGGCATTCTGAATTACTTGAGCGACGGCGTTAAAACGGTCTTTGGCATTGAAAAGGAAGCGGCGCTGGGGCAGTCATGGAGCGCCGGCGCCCGCTGGTTGTCGGAGGATATGGAACTCGCCGGGCGGTTATTAGAAGAAATGATGACGGGTCAAGCGGAATTTAACCAATTTGAAATGCGTTTCATCCATCCTAACGGGGCGCTGAAAACGATTTTTATTTCCCAGCATCCTGTGAGAAACGAAGCGGGGGAGTTGATCGCCGTTGAGGGGATTGTCGAAGATATTACCGAAGATAAGGCCGCTGAAAAAGCTCTACGGGAAAGCGAAGAAAAGTTCCGGGTCTTAGCGGAAAATATTCCCGCGGCGGTCTATCGCTACGTTCTCCATCCCGACGGTTCCCACCAATTTATCTACGTCAATCCCTACGTTCGGGAAATCTACGGCGTCGAGCCGGAGGCGGTCATTCAAGACCCCCAAACCTTGTTTGACAAAGTGCATCCCGAGGATCGAGCCGCTCTTCAGGAGGCCATCGCTCTATCGGCCCAAAACCTGAGTCCTTTTTATTCCGAGCACCGTATTTTTTGCCAAAGCGGTCAACTAAAATGGGTGCAGGTTATCGCTGTGCCGGCGCCGCAAAGTAACGGCGATATTCTTTGGCAAGGGGTGATTTTAGACGTCAGCCCCCGCAAGGAAGCGGAAAAAGCTCTGCGACAATCCCAGGAATTTATCCAAACGGTGATTAACACGATTCCCCTGCCTCTATTTTGGAAAAATCAAGATTCGGTTTATTTAGGTTGCAATCCGGCCTTGGCCAATCTTTTAAATTTCCAATCGCCCCAAGAGATCGTCGGCAAAACGGATTTTGACCTTTCCCTCACCCTAGAGCAGGCGCTGACCTACCGCGGAGGAGACCAACGGGTGATTCAATCCGGGCGACCGGAATTGGCGCTGGAGGAAACCCACCTGTTGCCCAACGGAGAAACGCAGTGGATCGAGACCCACAAAGCGCCGCTCCGGGACGGAGAAAATACGATTATCGGCGTGGTGGGAATGTTTCAAGACATCACCGAGCGCAAGAACTCCCAACTGCAACTCCAGCAAAAAAACGCCGAGTTAGAGCGCCTTCTCGCTCTTCGGGAAGAAGCGCTAACCCTACGGGAAGATATGTCCAATATGCTCGTTCACGATCTCCGCAATCCCTTGGGGAGTATTCTGCTAGCGGCGGATTTAATTCAAAGATACGTGCACAATAACCTGCCGGCGCCGATTATTCTGGGCAAGGTGGAGAGTATCATTCGCTCCGGCGCTCGTCTGGAGAAAATGATCGACACCCTGTTATTTATGGCCCGGCTAGAGGCGGGTAAATTGATTTTTACGCCGATCCCCACGGATTTGGCTTATCTCGGCAACGAAGTTTTGGCGGATTTTGAATTCGCGGCCCAGTCCCGTCAGATCCGCCTCCGGGGAAAATTACCGCTCCCCGGACGTCAAATTTTAGTCGACGCCAGTATTCTGCGCCGGGTCATCGATAACCTCGTCTCCAACGCCCTCAAATTTACCCCCAGCGGCGGCGAGGTGAGTTTAGAAATCAGCTACTTAGACGACAACCGCCTCCGGGTTCAGGTGGCGGATACCGGCCCGGGGATTGACGAGGTAAAACAGGCCAAGATTTTTGAGAAATTTGAAATCGGCGCGGTTAAACAAAATGTCGCCCAAATTGGCCTCGGCCTGGCCTTTTGCAAATTGGTGGTGGAGAGCCAAGGCGGAACCCTATCTCTAGCGCCGAATCAGCCCCAGGGCGCCGTCTTCACCGTGGAACTCTAATCACTCCGGCCGGAGACGGGTCGCGGTTAACCGAAAAGCGCCGACGCCGCGACTGCCAAAGGTACGCGCCCGGACGGTATAGATCCCCGTCTCGGGAATCCGGGCAAAAAGTAGGGCGCTAGTTGTTCCCGCCGGGCCGTCGTCGTTAGCGCCGAGGGTGGAGCCGTCCGGGGCGATGAGGACAATCAGGGGGTCAAAGTCCTCGGAGTGAAGTTCCAGCAGAATTTGATCCCCCGCCTGGAGATTGAGCCGATAATCTCGACTGTAACCGCCTTCTCCCGTGGGGCTGTCCCGTTCCGTTAGGCGCTCTGTCACGGTTTGGTTAAGAGGTAAAGAAGACGGCTGATACCAGGGCGTTCCTCCTAGGGCGATGGGATGCCAGAGCGCCGACAGGAGCCAACTCCACCAGAGCGGATGGAAACCTCGTCGAAGACCAGTCGGGCGATCCCCCCTAGCCCCCCTTTGAAAGGGGGGAACCGGCCCCGGAGACTGCCCAAACATCCCCTAACCCCGTTGTTGGGACAGGAGTCGCACCAGTTGACTGACCTGTTGCTGGTTGAAAATTTGTAAGAGCACATTGGCGGCGGCGCCGGGTTCCGCCGGTAGCAGAATTTGAGGCGTCTGGGCCTGGGCCAGTTGTTTGAGACCGGCGCCGGGAGCGATTTTAGCCGGTTGCTCTAATTCAAAATAATCGCAGGCCTGTTTGAGGTCTTTTAAGACCACCGGCGCCAGCGCCCGGAAACTATGGCGGGGATTAGCCACGGCTTGGCGGGCCAATTTAACCACTTTTTGCCAGTTTTCCTGGGGGGATAACTGAGCCAACTGTTTGCAACAGTCCTCCAACTGCCGGCGCTGGGCGGAATCCTCTGGCGACTGCTTGAACAGCGCCAACATCCGCCGCAGGATTTTTTTGATTTCCTCGGGTAAATCGACTTCGGCCGGCGCTTCCGCAACCGCCGGCTCCGGCGCCGCGGCGGGACGACTGAGGGTGCTATGGCTCAGGAGATAGTTGAGATAATTCTGGAGTTCTTCAAAGTTTTGGCTGGCGCCTTCCACAATGGACTCCGCTTCCTCCACCTGGAGACCAAAGGGCCCCTGAAGTTTTTCCACCAAATCCTGAAGCACGTCGTAACCTTTTAAAAATAAAGACTCTAGTTTTTGATCCACCGCCACGGGGTTTTCCCGCAGAATTTTAAAAGCGTCCTCCAAACGGTGGGCGGTTTTTTGAATGCTGGTGTAGCCCAACATGGCGGCGCCGCCCTTGACGGAGTGGGCCGCCCGGAACATCTCGTTCAGGCGCTCCTGGTCGCCCATGACGCTTTCCAGTTCGAGGATGCCGTGCTCTAGGGTTTCGAGGTGTTCTTTGGCTTCTTCGATGAAATAGCCGAGTATTTTTTGTTGATCCAAGGGTCTATCCTCCCTGAACGATGGGAATGGGGCGCCGAGAAAGACGGGTTTATCTATAGGTATAGGGCAAAATCTCCCCATTAGCCACTGAGATTTTGCCAAGAGGGCGACTCCCGCCGGCGGGCCCCTCATCCTCTGTCAGGGATAATGGAGGGCGCCGGACTATTCTTTTTTGCGCCTATGTCTTCCCTCTCCCAACCTGTGACCCTCCTCGGCGCCGGTCGCTGGGGAACCGCCCTAGGCGGTCTGTTGGCGGAAAACAGTCATCGTCTTCAATATTGGTCTCGTTCCGGGGCCATAACCCTCAAAGAAGCGATTCAAGACGCCCGGGTCATTGTTTCGGCGCTGTCCATGAAGGGGGTTCCCCCCACCTTAGCTCAACTGCAATCCCTAGACCTGGCGCCAGACTGCGTGATTATCAGCGCCACCAAAGGGTTAGATCCCCAAAGTCAAAAGACGCCCTCCCAACTCTGGCGCCAAGCCTTTCCCCAGTTATCGGTGGTCGCGTTGTCGGGGCCCAATTTATCCAAGGAGATCGAGGGGGGACTGCCCACCGCCACCGTCGCGGCTAGCCAAGATCCCGCCGCCAGCCGTCTCGTCCAAACCCTCTTCGCTTCGGAACGTTTCCGGGTCTATGTCAACCCCGACCCCCTGGGTGCGGAATTGGGCGGCGCTTTGAAAAATGTTATGGCTATCGCCGCCGGGGTCTGCGACGGTCTCCAGTTAGGCGCCAACGCCAAGGCGGCGCTATTGACCCGCGCTCTGCCGGAGATGGCCCGACTGGGCGCGGCGCTGGGCGCTCGGGAGGAAACTTTTTTCGGGCTATCGGGTTTAGGGGATTTACTCGCCACCTGTAATAGCCCCCTCTCCCGTAATTACCAAGTGGGTTTTAAATTAGCCCAGGGTTTATCCCTAGAGCAAATCCTAGCGGAGAGCGAAGGGGTGGCGGAAGGGGTGCCCACCGCCGGGGTCGCGGTTCGACTCGCCCAAACCTTAAACCTTTCCCTTCCCATTAGCCAACAGGTTTACGCCTTGCTCCAAGGAGCGGTCACCCCCCCGACGGCGCTGAAGAATCTAATGGGGCGGGAGTTAACGGCGGAATTTGAGAACATGTTGGAAGCGCCTGACTAGTCTTCTAGTTTCAGAAGTGTGACCGCCCCGTCAGGCTACGCCCGCCACCCCTCCAAAGGAGGGGAACTGCGACAATGACTTACTCTGTGATAAATTCCCCTTCCTTGGCAAGGGGACGCTAATCGGAGCCTATTCATGATTCACTTAGGCCTGCTTACGATAGAAGTTCTTTTAAATAATCTTGATGGCCAACGCGCTCTAGCCGGGTTTGTTTCTCCAGCACGCTTTGCCGTAGCGTTTCCCGATAAGCTTGGATTTTCGTCATCAGCGCCGGATCGGCAGTGGCGAGGATTTGCAGAGCCAAGAGCGCCGCGTTTTGAGCGTTGCCAATGGCCACGGCGGCCACGGGGATTCCCGCCGGCATTTGGACGATGGAATAAAGGGAATCCACCCCCTGAAGGGCCTTGCTGGGCACGGGCACCCCGATCACCGGTAGCGGCGTTAAGGCGGCCGCCATTCCCGGCAGATGGGCCGCTCCCCCCGCCCCGGCGATAATAACCTTAAGTCCTCGCTCCAGGGCGGTTTTAGCGTAGTCAAACAAGCGCTCCGGCGTGCGGTGGGCGGAAACAATCGCCACCTCCGTAGGCACGCTAAAGGCTTCGCAGGTCGCGATGGCTGGCGCTAGGGTCGGCAAATCGGAATCGCTACCCATAATGACGCCGACAAGGGGAGAGGGAAGGGGCATAGGCTTGAGTGGGGGGTCTGCTCGGTTAATACTATAACCCGCCCGCGGTCGGCGCTCTGTTCTTTCGACTGAGAGTTGTTTGGACTGAGACGGCGCTCTCATCCATTGTTAAATATTGAGGGTAGCGCCGTTTTCACGATCTAACCGGCTGATTATTAACCCATGGTCTGGCTTCTCGACTTCTTCTTGACCCTCCTCGCTCTGCTTTGGCTCTTGCCGGCGCTGGTTTTATTGGGGGAATGTCTCAGCGCCGTTTTCGCTCCGCCATCCCCGGACGTGGCCCCAGACCTCTCCCAGAACCTAGACTACCGGGTTTTGGTTCCCGCCCATAACGAGGCGCTGGTCATCGCCCAGACCCTAGACTCCCTTTTGACCCAGATTCCTCTACCGGAAAACATTGTCGTTGTCGCCGATAATTGCGCGGATGACACCGCCGCCATCGCCCGGAGTTACGGCGCCACAGTGATTGAGCGCCGGGAGCCAGAGCGCCGGGGCAAGGGCTACGCCCTGGATTTTGGGGTTCGTTTTTTGGAGTCTCAACCGCCTCAAGTGGTGATTATTCTCGACGCCGATTGCACCCTCGCTCCGGGGGCCCTCGCGGTGTTGGCCGCGGACGCTTGGCGGAAACAGCGCCCCATCCAATCCCTTTACCTACTGGAAAAACCGCCGGAGGCGACGCCCAAAACCTTGATTTCGGCGCTGGCTTTTTTAATCAAAAATCAGGCGCGGCCGACGGGGTTAGCGGCGCGGGGATTGCCTTGTTTATTGACCGGGTCGGGGATGGCCTTTCCCTGGCGGATTATCCAACAGGCTCCCCTGGCTAGCGGCAATTTAGTGGAGGATATCCAACTGGGTCTGGATTTGGCGCTGGCGGGTTACCCGCCCCAGTTTTGTCCTCGGGCTAAAGTCACCGGTCTATTGCCCCAACAGGAGCAAACGGCGGCCAACCAACGGCGGCGCTGGGAGCACGGCTATTTAGAAACGTTGTTAAAGGGCGTTCCTCGCCTTCTGAGCGCCGGTTTAACTCGGGGCAATCTCGAACTGCTGGCGCTAGCGGGGGAACTGAGCATTTTGCCCCTCTCCCTCTGGGTGTTATTGTGGCTCGGGGGTCTGGCCCTGAGCGTCGGCGCTTGGCTTTTGGGCGCTTCGGCTTTACCGCTTGCGCTTTTTACCGGGGCGGGTTTAGCCGTCGCCGTCGCCGTTCTCAGCGCCTGGGGTCGCTACGGGCGGTCCGACATTCCCCTCGGTTTATTGTTAAGAACTCCCTTTTATATCCTCTGGAAAATTCCCCTCTATTTCGCCTTTCTGTTTAACCGACAATCTCAATGGGTCAGAACGGAGCGGGAGAAAAACGGCGCTAATCCGCCGGGGTAACGACGTCGGGGCGACAGGTTTTTTGGGTGGAGTCTAATAAAAAGCCCACCTCCGCAAACCATTTTTGATACAACGCCTGGGCTTCGGCGCTTTCAATGATTTCATTAACTAGATTTTTCCACTGGCTATCCCCCTGGGGCAAAATGAGGCCGTATTCTTCGCAGTTGAGGGGTTCCCTCGGCACAATGATAAATTCGCTTCCTAGGGGCAGGTCTAAAAGCAAGGCTTCCCCCAACAGTAAAATGCCGTCGCTAGCAAAGGCGTCAATTTTGTTTTGTTGCACCGCCTGGAGGCCCCGTTTGCGTCCGGTGATGCCCCGAAATTCCTGAAACTGAGCCTGGGGATAGCGCCGTTGGATAAACTCGGCGTTGCTGGTATTCCAGAGAAAACCAATGCGAGCGTCCTTTAAACTGCCGTTAGGATTCCAGCGAAAGCGGTCCTCCGCCCGGATCAAAAGACGGGTGCCCGTCAAAAAAATCGGGGTCGAGAACTCGATGGGATAGGGCACGGAGCGAATGCCGTTAGCGCCGCATTCTAGAACCGCGTCCCCTTCCGCGACTAGATCAAAACGATTAAATAAGGTGGAGGTCAGCAGTTTCGGAACGATAAAGGAGTTGGGGAGTTCCCGTCGCAGACGGGTTTGAATTAACGCCAATAAATCTAAACAAAGCCCCCGCCACTGCCCGTTCACGTCCCGGTAACCGAAGGGCGGCGCGTCTTCTCGCACGGCGGCCCGCAGGAGTCCGGTGCGTTGAATGTGTTGGAGAATCGTTTCTTGCCCGTAAACCGGCGCCGCTAATCCCGCTAGACTGGCCAGAAAACCGAGCCAAAACGGCGCTTTCATGGCGGGTTATAACAAGCCGACAAAGTGGAGGGGGCCATGGCCGCTCACCAATTCGATAATTAAGGCGATAAAGCCCAGCATCGCCAACCGGCCGTTCCAAACCTCGGCGGCGGTGGTGAGACCCCATTCCCAGCGCTCCTGAGGATACATCTTCATATTTTTCTTGGGATGGGGCACCTGGTCGAAAGTGCGGGGGGGTTTCGCTAAAGAGGCGGCGACCAAATCCGCCAGGGCGCTAACGAAACCGGGGTAGGTGTTGAGCGCCGGCACCCGTTGGAAATTATGAATTCCCGCTTCCTCGGCGATTTCCCGGTATTCGATATCGATTTCCTGGAGGGTTTCGATATGTTCGGAAACAAAACTAATGGGAACCACGAGTAAATCCTGAACCCCTTGATTTCCCAACTCCATGAGCGCGTCTTCCGTATAGGGCTTGAGCCACTCCACCGGCCCCACTCGACTTTGGTAGGCCAAGGTATGGGGGTTGGGTCGATTAAGCGCCCCCATGATCAAGCGAGTGCAGGTCTCAATCTCCGACTGGTAGGGATCGCCGGCTTCGTCCACATAACTCTGGGGCACCCCGTGGGCGCTGAAGAAAATATGGGCCCGGTCGGGTTCGGGAAACTTCGCTAATTCCGCCTCGATCAGATCCGCCATGGCTTGAATATAACCCGGGTGATCGTACCAAGATGGAATTATTGTATAGTCTATTTGCCTTAAAACAGGATCTCGGCGCCAGAGGTCTTCGAGGACGCGAAAGCTAGAGCCGCTGGTGCTGATGGAAAAATGGGGATAGAGGGGTAAAACCACTAGCCGTTGCGGACGGTCGTTTTTAATCTCGGCGACGGCTTCCTCCGTGAAGGGGTGCCAATAGCGCATGCCGATGTAAATTTTGGCGTTTTCTCCCCGGGAGACGAGTTCGGCTTCCAGCGCCGCGCCTTGGGCTTCCGTAATTTGCAGGAGGGGGGAGCCGCCGCCGATTTGCTGGTAGTTAGCCTGGGATTTCTTACTCCGCAGGGTCGAGATTAACCAAGCCAGGGGTTTCTGCAAAAGGGGGGAAGGCAGGCGGATGATCTCCGGGTCGGAAAAAAGGTTGAAGAGAAAGGGACGCACATCTTCTAACTTTTCCGGCCCTCCGAGATTGAGCAGTAATACCCCGACGCGACCCATAGCGGTAAATTGATAATGTTTTGCGCAAACTTCCCCAAGTTTAACCCCATCGTTCTAAAAAAGCTAGGGCGAGACGTCCAGCGCCGCCAGCGCCTTTTCCAGACACTGCGGGTCAATGCGGGTAGGAGAAGCGACAAAATGGCGGGCCCTCTGCTTATAGTCCAACTGCTCGATCACATCCGGGGTGATTTGCCCCGTAACCCCGCACCAACGCCCCCCGACCGCTGTCGTCATGCTACGAAACGCGGAGGTGACATAACCGGGATGAAACAGTTCAATAACTTTAACCCCCCGCTGATTAAAGACTAAACTGGCCATTGCGGCGCCGTGGAGCGCGACGACGACCTCGGCGTTTTTCGTGCAAGACCATTGTTGGGAGATGGGAATATCTTCGTAGTAAAATTTCTGAAAGCCGTAGCCAGTTAAAAGCCCTTCTATCTCCGCTTCATTGAGCAAGCGACGTTGACCCCGACGGCTAATAAAAATACGTTTGGGAGTATCCTCTTGATAGCCGGGAATTGGATAGGAGCCAAATAATTCCGGGTAAAAATTTTCATACTGTCCAAAACGACCCGTCGGCGCTTGAATGAGTCTTCCCTTGACTGCTTGATTCGTACAGATAACCGAAAAACCTAAGAGGCGATAGGCGTTTTGCGCCATTTTCGAGGCGTTTTGGGGCAGGATAACGGTGATTTCAGGAATTTGGGGACGCCGACTTTTGACGGTCATCAGCCCGGGGGAGATGTTTTTGAGAATATGGGCAATATTTTTATCGGTTTCATAACGGGCGTCTAAACAATAAGAATCGCCCAAATTAAGGCTCGGATAATACTTTTTTTGTGTTTCTTTGATGAATTTTTTCAGCCAGTTATTAGAATCCGCCTTACGGGTATAGGGGGGTTTAACGTCCTCGCTTGATCCCTCAATGAGGGTCAAGGTTAGGGCTGGTCTGTCCACGGTATAGGCGGGAATGTGAATTTCCTGAAGACTGGCCTGCCAAGTTCCTGATAACCGAGTGGGATAGGCGAAAATTTTAAAGGGCCCCAGATGGCTAACCGTCTCCGGGAGGATAATTGAGTCGAGGGGAGTCATACATTCAGGTTTTAAGCTAAAAAACGCTCCCCTATTCCATCCCAACCCTAGGGCTATGTCAACACCCCTCAACTCCGGCTGGCGCTATCAAGATCGGGTCAATAACGTCTGGCGCGGGCGCCGGTTATTGGATTTTTACGTCGAGCGCTATCCCCACTCCAGCGCCGCGGAGTGGCGGAGTCGGATTGAAGCGGGGCAAATTTTAGTCAACGGCCAGCCGGGTTTACCGGAACAAATCCTCCAAGAGGGGCAAACGTTAAGCTACTGGCGAGCGCCCTGGCGGGAGCCGCCGGCGCCGTTAGAGTTCGGCGTTCTCCACGAAGACGAAGACCTCTGGGTTATTGATAAACCGGCGGATTTGCCGGTTTTGCCGGGGGGCAATTTTTTAGAAAACACCTTACTCCATCAACTGCGGCGCCGGTTTCCCCAGGACGACCCGGTTCCGGTTCACCGCCTCGGTCGGGGCGCCTCTGGGTTAATGCTTGTAGCCCGCTCCGACTTGGCTCGCCGGGAATTGACGGAACAATTCCGCCGGCGCCGTTTGCGGAAAGTTTATTGGGCCTTGGTTGAAACCTGGGATTTACCGGATCGGCTGGAGACGAATCAACCCATCGGCCCCATTCCCCATCCCCAGTTGGGTCAGGTTTGGGGCGCCGACCCTGGGGGAAAACCGGCCCAGAGTTCCATTCAGGTTTTAGACCGCTTGCCAGACCGAGTTTTGCTAGAAGTCGCCATTACAACGGGACGCCCCCACCAAATCCGTATTCACCTAGCGGCGCTGGGTCATCCCCTCCAGGGCGATCCCCTTTACGAACCCGGCGGTTTGCCTAGAGCCGACGCCGTTCCGGGACAAATTGGCTACTGTCTCCAATCCCATCATTTAGGGTTTTACCATCCCCGGACGGGGAACTATCAGTCTTTTTCGGCGCCGGCTCCTTCCTGGTTAGCCGCTGAGACTCCATCCAGATTTTAACTCCCCCTCCTGGGAGGGGGCGGGGGGGTGGGTTCTAAACCGTGAGAGCAAACCCACCCCTAACCCCTCCAAAGGAGGGGAACCGGACACTTCGGATTGCCAATTAGACGCGCTCTAAAAATTCCTGTTCTAAATCGTAACCAAACATCTGGGTAAAAAAGACTAGGCGCTCCTCCAGGCGAATCCCCCGGGCTTTCAGCCAATCTTTGAGGACAAAGACCTTGGCCATGACAAAAATCTCCAGCGCCTCGGGATTAAACTGAATGCCTTCGGTTCGGTGAAACTGGTGGGGCACTAACATGGCGCCGTAGCGGGCCAATTCCCCGGAGCGCCAGTCTAGAAGAAAGGGCAACCAGGGATAGCGGCTATCGAGGCGCACAAACCAGAGCCGCACTTCGGGAATTTCCGAAAGTTCCCTCGGGTCGTCCGGGTCTCGGGGAAATTGCAGGTCAAATTGGAGACTCTGCTCCTGATTGACCCAATCCTCGGGGGAAGCGCCGGCCAGCATCGGCTCAATCACGGCGGCGACCGGCGCCAAATTCAAGGTCTGGAGGTCTGGGGCGGTGACGACGACAAGAACCATAGGGGGACAAATTGAGGTTTTCCCAGGCTACCACAGCCGGCGCCGCGGGGTTGCTAGGAGGACTTGAACCGGCGCTGGGACTGGAGCGGATATTGGGACTGGGCCGTCGCGGGGTCGGAAAACCGCAGGTGTTCCCGGTTTTGCCAGAGGATAAAAGCCGCCACAATCATTAAAAAGTAGGCGAAGCCCTGTTGAAGGGAGCGGGCGTCGATGAATTGGGAGAGGTAGGAGCCGAGTAAGATCCCCAGCGCCGCCACAAAGGTGAAGGAGATCATCAAGTGGGAGTCTAGGGGCACTTTCCCCAGATAGCCGAGGAAACCGGCGAAGGAATTGAGGGCGATAATCAGTAGAGAAGTCCCCACCGCCTCCTTCATGGGCACTTTTCCCAGCAGAACTAACGCCGGGACAATGGCGAAGCCCCCCCCGACGCCCACTAGGCCCGTGAGGACGCCGATGGCTAATCCTTCCGTCAGGAGCCAGAGCCAACAGTATTTACAGACCGGTTCCGGTAACAGCCCCAGGTCTTCCTTTTGACCCCCGGCGCTTTGGGCCTTGCGAATCATCAGCGCCGCCGCTAGGAGCATCATGGTCGCGAAGAGAACCAACTGAAACACTTCGCCGACCCAGGGCTGGGTGGCGAGTCTAGCGCCGCCAAAGGCCCCCGCCATGGTGGCGGAGCCGAAAATTAAGGCTTTGGGTAAATTGACATTGCCCCGGCGCCAGTGGGGAACCACTCCAATTAAACTGACGGTGCCGACAATGACCAGGGTCATGGCGATGGCGGACTTGGCGGGCGCCCCCATGACATAGACCAAAATCGGGAGCGCCAGCACGGAGCCGCCGCCCCCTAGGAGTCCCAGGCTCAGGCCGATACAGCCCCCGAGGAAATAACCCAAAATTTGTACAAGCATAGCGGCAAGGCCCTAGGGTATGTTTAACAAGTCTCAATCAGCCCCCTAAATCCCCCAACTTTGGGGGACTTTGAATCCGGTTCCCCCCAGAATTGGGGGGTTAGGGGGGCTGTTCAAACATTTTCTTAAGGCGCCGAAGGAGAACGAAGGGGAGACGCGGTCTCGGCGGCGTCGGGAAAAAGACGAGCTTTCCATTGATCCAAAATCTCCTTTTCAAAGGGAGCGCCCTTGAGCATCCGGTTCCAGTAGAGCCAGGGCAAGAGGTAGCGTTTCGCCAACCACATGGAATAGCGCTCCTGGGTTGGATTCAAGTAAAAAGAAGAAATCGGTTTTTTCTCGTAGTTAAACTCCGCCATCACGGCGCTGTTATAGCCCGTAATCACCGGGCAACAGGTATAACCGTCGTAACGAGCCGTCGGCGCCTCCCCCCGCCGCAGAGCTAAGAGATTTTGAACCACAACGGGGGCCTGGCCCCGCACCGCCGCCGCGGTTTTGGAAGTGGGCAGATGGGCGACGTCCCCCAGACCGAAGACATTGTCGTAGCGCAGGTGTTGCAGGGTATGGGGATCCACCTCCAGCCACCCGCTCCCGGCCTTGCCCAGGGGGCTTTGGGCCACAAAATCCGGGGCGCCCATGGGGGGCGCGACGTGGATAAAGTCGTAGGCGACCGTTACCCTTTCCATCCCCTGATCGGTTTTCTGCTCAAAGACCGCCTCCCGGCGCCGACCGTCCAGTGCCACGAGGTTATGGCGAAATTTCGTCTCAATCTGACGGCGCTCCGCCACCCCCTCCAAAATCTGGGCGTATTCCGGCACTCCGAAGAGACTCCCCTCGGCGCTGTAAAAAGAGACCCGAGTCCGACTGCCCACGCCGCTTTTTTGCCGGAAAACATCGTCCGCCAAATACATAATCTTTTGGGGAGCGCCGCCGCATTTGATCGGGGTCGCCGGATGGGTGAAAATCGCCTGACCGCCCCGGAAATTTTGCAGACATTCCCAGGTGTAGGGCGCCCCCTGGGGAGCGTAATTACTGGCCACGTTATCCCGCCCCAGAGCCTCCGTTAGCCCCTCGATTTTGTCCCAATTAATCTGTAATCCGGGGCAGACCACCAACTGACCGTAGCGGATCTGAAGCCCCTGGGCGGTGACCACTTGATTTTGCTCGGGATCTAGCTCCGTCACGTGATCCTGAAGCCAAATTACCCCGGAGGGCAGACAATCCCGTTGGGGCCGCGCGGTGTCCTCCATTGGCATTAGCCCTCCCCCCACCAGCGTCCAACCGGGCTGGTAATGATGAGTCGCGGAAGGTTCAATTAGCAAAATGTCTAAATCGGGCGCCTGGGCCCGCAGTTGACTGGCGACGGTAATACCCGCGGCGCCGGCGCCAATGATCACAATGTCATGGAAACGGGAGGAGGAGGAAGGCATCGGGCGCTCTAAATAATAAAGGGTAAGGAAATTAAACGATGGTCGGGCTTCGGCTACGCTCAGCCCTCGCCGTAACTGAAATCTGATAACTGATAACTGATAACTGTTTAGATCGCGTTGAGGGGAATTTTTAAATAGGAAAGTCCGTTATCCTCCGGCGCCGGTAGATGGCCTGCCCGAATATTCACTTGTAGGGAAGGCAAGATTAACGCCGGCGCGGCTAAAGTCCGGTCTCGTTCCCGGCGCTGGTTGACAAAGGTTTCCAGACTAATCCCGTCTCGGACGTGGACATTCTCGGCCCGCTCCTCCGCCACCGTGGTTTCCCAGCGGTATTCCGTCCGACCGGGGGGCAGGTAGTCGTGGCACATAAAGAGGCGGGTTTGGGGCGGCAGGGAGAAAATTTTCTGGATGGACGCGTAGAGGGTCGCCGCGTCGCCCCCCGGAAAATCCGTCCGGGCGGTGCCGTAATCCGGCATAAATAAAGTGTCCCCCACAAAGGCCGCGTCTCCTGCCACATAGGTGACGCAGGCGGGGGTATGGCCGGGGGTGGCCAAAACTGCGGCGCTTAAAGTCCCAATGGAAAAGGTTTCCCCGTCCTGAAACAGACGGTCGAACTGAGTGCCGTCGGTAGCGAAATCCGCCGGGGCGTTAAAGAGTTGTTTAAACACGGCCTGCACTTTGCCAATGGCGGCGCCGATGGCGATTTGGCCCCCCAGTTGGGCTTTTAAATACTGGGCGGCGGTGAGGTGGTCGGCGTGGGCGTGGGTTTCCAAAATCCAAGCCACCGTTAATCCCTGGTCTTGAACGTAGGCGATAACTTGATCGGCGGATTTTGTGGCTAAGCGCCCGTTGGCGGGGTTGTAGTCCCAGACCGGATCGACAATGGCGCAGCGCCGAGACTCCGGATCGGCGACGACATAGGTGATGGTGTAGGTTTGGGGATCAAAAAAACCTTTAACGTCGGGATTCATCGGGGGCGCCTCTCGATTAAATAGTGTTAAACCAAATAACTAACTAGAGATATGTTAGCCGATATCGGTCATTTTGGGCGCTTGGGCGTCTCTATACGGCTTTTCCCCTCTCTGCTATGGTATGGGGAGTAAATTTTCGGCCCGTTGCGCGGCAGGGTAGATGGGCATGACCTACAAACGAGTTCTCCTGAAATTAAGCGGCGAAGCCCTGATGGGCGACCTCGGCTATGGCATCGATCCCAGGGTGGTGACGGAGATTGCCCAGGACGTGGCCCAGGTCATGGCTTTGGGTATCCAACTCGCCATTGTGGTGGGGGGCGGCAATATTTTCCGGGGGGTCAAGGCCTCCGCCGCCGGTATGGACCGGGCTACGGCGGACTACATCGGCATGATCGCCACGGTGATGAACGCCATGACCCTCCAGGAAGCCCTAGAGCGCATGGAAATTCCCACCCGAGTTCTCACGGCCATCGCCATGCAGGAAGTGGCGGAGACCTATATCCGGCGCCGGGCTATCCGTCATCTAGAAAAAGGTCGGGTGGTCATCTTCGGCGCCGGCTCCGGCAATCCCTTCTTTACCACCGACACCACGGCGGCCCTGCGGGCGGCGGAAATCGACGCGGAGGTGGTTTTTAAAGCCACGAAAGTGGACGGAGTTTACGACTCCGA
This sequence comes from Cyanobacteria bacterium RI_101, assembly GCA_016471375.1. Taxonomy (GTDB): domain Bacteria; phylum Cyanobacteriota; class Cyanobacteriia; order Cyanobacteriales; family Microcystaceae; genus Synechocystis. The sequence goes on along the minus strand of WGLZ01000015.1, from coordinate 77,846 downwards.
TCCGGCCCAGAACCCCAACGCCCGGCGCTATCAAACCTTGACCTATAACCATGTCTTGGCCGAGGATCTGAAAGTGATGGACAGCACGGCCATCGCCTTATGTAAAGATAATGACATTCCCATCATGGTGTTCGACCTCTCGGTTCCCGGCAATATCGTCCGGGCGGTGAAAGGCGAACCCGTTGGCACCCTAGTAGGAGGCTCCTGTGCAGTTAGCTGAAATTAAAGACCACATGCAGAAAAGTATTGAAGCGACCCAGCGGTCGTTTAATACCCTAAGAACGGGCCGGGCCAACGCGGCGCTGTTGGACCGGATTTCCGTGGAATATTACGGCGCCGACACTCCCCTCAAGTCTTTAGCAAATATCAGTACCCCTGACGCCAGCACCATTACCATCCAGCCCTTCGACGCCGGGAGCATCGCCCAGATTGAAAAGGCGATTTCTCTCTCCGATATTGGCTTAACGCCCAACAACGACGGGCGGATGATTCGCCTCAATATCCCGCCCCTGACCACCGAGCGCCGCAAGGAGTTGGTTAAAATCGCCGGTAAACTGGCGGAAGAGGGCAAGGTGGCCATTCGCAATATCCGCCGGGACGCCATCGACGCCATCCGCAAGCAGGAAAAAAACTCCGATATTTCCGAAGACGAGGCCCGGGATTTGCAAGACCAGATTCAAAAGCTGACGGATCAGTCCATTAGTAAAATTGACGGTCTCCTCGCCGCCAAGGAAAAGGATATTACCACGGTTTAAGAGAACCCATGACCGATTTTATCGCCAGTAGCGGCTACTGGATTTTTCTGATCACCTCCATGGCCGTTTACGCCCTCTTCGCCCTAGGGTTGAACCTGCAATGGGGCTTTACGGGGCTGATTAATTTCGGTCATGTGGCCTTTATGACCCTCGGCGCCTACGCCACGGCGTTACTAACCCTCCGGGGGGTTCCCATTCCCCTGGCGGTCTTAGCGGGCATGGCGCTGGCGTCGCTTTTAGGCCTCTTAATCGGCGCCGCCACCCTGCGTTTGCGGGAAGATTACCTTGCCATCGTCACCATCGGCGTTTCCGAATTGATTCGCCTCGCGGCGCTGAATGAAGAATGGCTCACCCAAGGCTCCTTTGGGGTGCAACGCTTCCCCCTCCCCTTGGATTTTCAACCCAATTTCCCCAGTAAAATCCTTTTTATTCTGCTCTTTACGGCGCTGGCGGTCTACGCCCAGGGATTATTGTTAACCAGCCTGCGGCGCCAGTGGAAAGAGAGCCAAGCCGTTCAGGGCAAAAGCTACCAACCCAGAAAACCCCTAGCGTTAATCGTCTGGGGCGCTATTGGCACGGCGCTGATTGTTCTGGCCTATATTCCAGGCGCGATTTCCCTCTATAACTACAGTTTTAAAGCCGGGTTAATGCTCCTGACCCTCGGATTTTTGGCGCTGGTTTACACGGGTCTGGATTGGATAGAACAATCTCCCTGGGGGCGGGTCTTGAAAGCCATCCGGGAAGATGAAGAAATTCCCCGGGCGCTGGGCAAAAACGTCTTTTGGTTTAAGCTCCAATCCTTTATGTTAGGCGGCGCTATCGCCGGTCTCGCTGGCGCCTTTTTCGCCTGGCAGTTAACCACCCTTTACCCCAATAATTTCGAGCCGTTGTTAACCTTTAACGCCTGGATTATCGTCGTCCTCGGCGGCGCCGGCAGTAACGCGGGCACGGTGCTCGGGGCGATTATTTTTTGGGCCTACGATTCCCTGACCCGCATTTATCTCCCCCAACTGGGTTTTTTAGACCAGAGTCAAGCCGGCGCTTTTCGGGTGATGGTGATTGGCTTAATTTTAATGGTCTTGATGGTCTGGCGGCCCCAAGGCATTTTAGGTAAAAAAGAGGAGTTAACCCTCGGGCGTTAAGAAGCTGTTTAAAATATTATCTAGAAGTCCTAAATGGGTGGTGAGCGAAATCCAATGATTATCCCCCCTAACCCCCCTTGGAAAGCTACCGTGTACACAGATCTACCCATCAGCCTCGTTTTGCCCCCCCAGCCCCCCAACTTTGGGGGGAGTTCGGAGCCTTTCTGAGTTCAAAGTCCCCCAGAATTGGGGGATTTAGGGGGCGAGATCAGGTTAATGGCAAAACCAAAGACTTGTGTGTACACCGTAGCCTTGGAAAGGGGGGAACCGGCTTCAAAGTCCCCCTTGCAAAGGGGGATTGTCCCACTGAGCTTGCCGAAGTGTAGGGGGATCAAACCCAAAACTGAGTCTTTAACCGAGATCTGTGTACAGAGTAGCCCTTGGAGGGCGGGGCGGTCAAACTCTGGAGACTTATCAACAATTTTCGACTGCTAGAATACCGCTATAAAACTGTTTAACGGAAGAGATCGATCAGTAGAAGTATTGGATTGATGGGACTTAACACATCCGCCACGGAACGAAAAATATCCCGCGTCCGAGTCACCCTTGAATCATAGCAAGCCACCCCGTCCCTAGGCAGAAGAGGGGGATTATCCTCGTTGCTGGTGGAATTACGCAATAGCTCCTCCACTTTTCGCTCTGTCACCGTTGTTTTACCTGTCAAGGGATCGACCCGAATTAAGAGCGCCTTGCGGTCGGCGTTAGTTTCCGGGGTGCCCCCGGCGCAGTTGGCGGAGATCACCGCCTGGCTAAAGCGAGCGCCGTAGGGAAAGGTAATGCCTTCCCGTTCGTTCCCCACCGCGGAGGTGGCGTTGCTGGTGGCGGGCACCGTTAAATTGGAGACAAAGACCTTAATACCGGGGGGCGTAATCTGAGACGGTCGCATCAGTTCCGTTTGCAGGCGCTCTCCCTGGGGGACAATAATTTGGTCGCCGGCGATTAAGGGTAAATCCGCGATAGGGCGCCCTTCAAAGACGCCGGATAGATCTACTATTTGCGCAGTCTGGTTCCGTACTAATTGAACCTGGGTCACGTCCGCCGTGGGTAGAACTCCCCCCGCGGCCCTGAGCGCCGCGGTTAGATAGCGCCGGAGGGGATAGTTGCCGGTGATTTGGACGCTATCGGCGGCGACGGAGGTTTGAGGCGGCCCCTCGTTGGGGTCGTTGACCAAGACCCGCCCCGGTTGAAAGACTGCCCCGGCCACGCTGACCTGCACCGGCGCCCACTGGAGAACCTGCACGCTTAACTGGAGGCGTCGGGGGGGGAAAAATTTCTGATCAATGAGAGCTTGAGCTAATTTATCCCGGACTTCCAAGGGTTCCAGACCCGCCACCGGCAGGAGACCTAAATAGGGAACTTCTAAATTGCCGTCTTGATTGACTTCATAGACCCGCGCAAAATAAGCGTCTTTGGGAATGGAAACTTCCAGACGGTCGCCGGGGGAGAGAGGCAGAGCGCCGATTGGCAGAGATGTCGAGAGGAGTAGCGGTAGGGCTAACGGCGCTGGTTTCAGAATTTTTAAGGTCATAATTGTGCTTTTTCCGGGTTACGGAAAGGCTGGCGCGGAGCTGAGTAGAGGACTAGACTCCAAGATCTAGACATAGCTTTTCAACGGATTTCATCGGAAGATAAAGTTTCATCGGGTTTTGCTTAAATTGCTGAAATCCATAGTTTATATAGAAATCTAAGACGCTTTCATCCAAAGCTTCAGCTATCACCGCTAAAGACGCGACTTGCTCAGAGGCCTTGAACGACCTTTTGAGGGCGTCGACTAACATTAACTCGCCCAATCCCCTACCTTTGTGTCTATGATCAACGGCAAGACGACCCAATAGGGTAGCGGGAAGCTGAGGATAACGCGGCAATCGTTTTGCAAACTCTTGATCCAGCGCCGTAATATCAACTGCGTAGGAAGAGAGGCTGTAGTAAGCTAAAACATCAAGCTCAGGATCGTCACGTAACACAAATATTGTTGAAATTCGTCTTTTTAAATCCTGAGAGGCCTGCTTACGGATGTAGTTATCTAAACTGTCTTTTCCACAGCAAAAGCTTGAACGAAGATGTCGAGGAATCTCTAGGAGTTCGATTTTAAGAACCATTAGCTCATATCATTTTTATATCGTAGTCCCGCCTCCTTGAGCGCGTCATTCGGTTGTGGCGGATTGAGGAGAGCGCCAACAAAAGCGTCGCTATCCTCAAGGCTCAGCTTAAGGGTTTGGTGTCGCTCAATAACCCGGTAAGCTTCCGCCTGAAGGCTCGCCACAACAAAATCTGTTAGACTACGTCCCTCCAGGTCGGCCGCTTTTTGCAGAAGAGCTTTGGTTTCTGGACTGACCCGAGCTTCAAGTCGCGCCATAGATTGTGAAGGAGTTTTAGTGCCCATATTAATGAGTAAATTGCCAAGGGACGATTAATTGTGATTATATATGGGAAATTGCTGTACATCAACTGAGGCGATGTTTGATCAGAGTCCATCAGGCCCCTGAATCTCCTAACTTGGGAGGACTTTGAATCTTTTGCCGAAAGACATAGCGGGAAACCCAGAGGGTAAAGAGAGGCAAACAGAGCCAATGGGTTAACAAAACCGCCCAGGCTACCCCCAAACTTTGCCACTGGACGCCGAGGAGAAGGGCTAAGGTAAACAGCGCCGTAAAAATGAGATTCCAGGCTAAATCCAGTTGAGGTTTATTAATTGCCAACAATAACTGAGAGGCGGAATCGGCGAAGGGTCGGGGAAGCGCCGAGAGACAAATTAAAATTAAAATGGGAATGGCGGGAATCCACTTTTCTCCAAAGACTAGGGGCACATAAAACGGCGCTAGGCTGGCTTGCAAGATCACGAGGGGAAAAATAACGGCGGCGACGGTTTTTAAACTGCTAAAATAGCGGGCTTTGAATTGAGCTAAATTGTCCCTCGCGTCGCACAAGTGAGGCAGAAGCGCCGCGCGAATGGAGGTAATAATGCCGAGGCTAATCCCCAGACCGGCGTTAAAGGCGAAGAAATAAACCCCTAGGGCGTCCACGCTCAAAAAGCGGCCAATAATCAAATAATCTAAATTCCCCCGCAAGGTGTTTAACAGTTCCACTCCTAAGACGCTCCGGCCAAAGCCGATTAAATCTCCCCAATGGTTGGTGGAAAAGGGTTGATTGGGGCGCCAGGGATGATTTTTGGTAATGATATAAACCCAGATCGGCGCGACGAGAATTTTCGGTAAAACAATCGCCCACATCCCCAGACCGGCGATAGCGAACAGCGCCGAAAGGACGTTATCGGTGGAAATTTGCAACATTTCCGTCAGAGCGATAACTTTAAAACGCCCCTCCCGTTGCAGTAGCGCCGCCTGCACTAAACCGAGGGGAATTAAGAGCAAATTTAAACCCATGACGCAGATGGGTAAAATCACCCGGCTATCCCGATAAAACCAAGCGATGGGGAAAGCGACCAGACATTGGATCAGAAATAAACCGCCAAACATGGCCCAGTTTAACCAATAGGCGGACTGGGTTAAATGGGGTAAATTCTCGGCGTCGGTTTGAATCAGTTTGACTACCACCCCATTGCGGGTAAAGACCCGCACAAATTCATTGGTGGTCAGCACCAGCGCCGCTAAGCCATAGTCGTATTTGGTTAAAAAGCGGGCCAGAATAATCGTGGCCAGCAGTCGAGAGACCCGGATCATGGCGCCGGATCCCCCCAGCCAGCCCACGTTGCGGACAAAAGGGCTATCAATGCTTTGAAGTTTAGCCGTCAGCCAGCTTTTCACCCCCGCCTCCCTGGGTTTTCTCCCGGAAAAAACGTCCCCAATCCCTTAGACAAGTTTGCCACGCCCCCGCCGCGGAACGACGCCCGTTTTCCCCCCACTGTTTTAAGGTCTGGGGCGTTAGGGACTCAAACGCCTGTCGCCAAGCCGGAACGTCATCCAACGGCAGAGCCAAACCGCAGTCCCGAACCTGCTCCGTCAACCCGTCCACCTCCGCCGCCAAGACCGCGCGGCCCGCCGCTTTCGCTTCTAAACAAACTAAGCCAAAGGGTTCCCAGCGGGAGGGAATGACCACCGCGTCGCATTGGCTCAAAAATTCCGACACATCCCCAACGGCGCCGACTAACTCCACCTGGGGCAAGGTTGCGGCTAAGGCTTGAATCTCCCCTTCGTCCTGACCGTAGCCCCCTAGCTTAAAGCGCGCCTGGGGCGGCAACATCTGGGGAACCCTCTGGAGAAATTGACTAAAGCCCTTTTGGGGGGCAAAGCGCCCGTAGGCGCCGAGGATTAGGGTTTCCCCCGGCGCTTTGGGGGCTAGCGCAAGGAAAGAGTCGAGGGGCGAGGCGGGGAGAATAACCGTCACTTTGGCGGGGTTAACCAACCGGGTTTTAACCATCCACTCTTTTTGAGCGCCGGAGACGGCGATGACCCCCTGGGCTAAACCGTAGGCCAGACGCAGTAGTAGGCGAAAGCGCCAGGGGGATTTAACCTGTTCTTTTTCAAAGCCCCGGCAGTAGTGATGGTCGCAGATATAAACCGGCGCTTGTAATTTAAGAACTAGTAAACGCCATAAATAGCGCCAGGCGCAGGGGTAATGAAAGACGATTAAGTCCGGTTTCCCTTCTTGACGGGCGGCGCTGATTCCTTCAAGGCGGAGGGTCAGAAAATCAAAGTCTTCCTTCAGCGCCGATTGGCTGAGTCGCTCCACTAGGAGATTAGAGCCTCCCGCCCGTTTGTCGCCAATGAGATGCCAAATTTTCGGTTTAACCATAGGAAAGCCAAGGGTAACAAAAGGTTGGGTCAAAGCAGAGTGATGAACCCACCCCTAGCCCCTCCAAGGAGGGGAACCGCTCAGTCTTACTTTCCCCTCCTTTGGAGGGGGGGGCAGGCGAAGGCTGACGGGGTGGGTCTAGCCCTATAACCAAGCGGATAAATCTCGACCGATGAGCGCTTGACACTGGAGAATGTCTTCCTGATATCGCGTTTTTAATTCCGCTCGCACCTCCGGCGCTAACTCCGGCGTGGTTAAGTTATTGTGTTGGATTTTTTGCCGTAACTGGGCGGGAAAGAGGGGTTTTAATAAACTTTTCAGGGGATTGGGCCGGGTTAAGAGTCCGTGGAGGAGTTTGTTTTTTGGCATCCCTGATTTGTTGGGCCGAATCGTCATATCGGGGCTAAAGCTGGAGTCAACCCCGAGAAAGGTAAAAATAGTCTGAATTAAACCGAGGGCGTTCTGGCGCAGATCTTCGTAGAGATAAACCTGAATTTGCTCCCGAGGAAAACGGTCGTAATAGCGCCGTAATTGCTCTCCATAGTAACCCTGCTGGCCATAGTGCCAAAACCATTCCCAATTCTGGGCGATTCTCTCCGGCTCCTGGTTCAGCGCCCGGGCAAAATCGGGGTAGGGTTCCCGCCCGTCCCGGATTAGATGGAGAAAATTAGCGTAGGCTCGCTCCGCCGGATCTCGCAGAATAACGATGATTTTACAGTCCGGCAGGGTTTCATAAATTCGCTCCGGCGTCTTGGCGTCGTAAAGATATAGCGGACAGGCCTCCCCCAGCGCCGTTTCCCCGGCCGCGTCCTCAAAGAGCGCTTCATAGGCGCTGAGATTGGTCACGGAAAAACGATTAATGGCCTCGTCGCCGGGGCCTTGGAAATTGAGCGCCTGACCCCAAAAGGCGAAAAAATTGGTTTCCTTGTCGGGGGTCATATAAATCTGGGGATGCTGGCTCAGATAACTGTGGAGCGCCGTGGTGCCGGATTTGGCGGCGCCGACGATCAGAAAGTTGGGCAGGGTCATGGGGGAAGCTCTCCTAGATAGCGCCGGAGATAACACTTTTCATTCTGCCGGGATCAAGCCCAAGATGGGGCCTACGAATTGTCTAAATAGCGCCAAAGGGCGTCTAGGTTTAAATTCCGCTCCGCTAAATCCGCGACTTGATCCAATAGGCGCTCCCGTTGCTCGCTATAGTCGGGGATATCCAGAGTTAAGGGCGTCAAGCCTTTTTTCGCTCTCAATTCATTCAGCCAAGCCCGGCGCCAAGCGCCGTTTTCCAACAGGCCGTGGAGGTAGGTGCCCCAGAGGTTCCGGCTTTGGGAGACTAAACCGAGAGTCGGATCGGCGAAAAGGGGCTGAAACGCCGAGTTAGGGAGAATTTCCGTCTGTCCCTGATGAATTTCATAGCCGCTAACGGTTAAACCGTCCCAGGGAAACTGGCTCAAAACTCGGCGCTGGCGGGTGATTTTTTCAGAGCTGATGGTCGTGACGAGGGGAAACAGCCCTAGGCCTTCTCCCTGGGTAACGGCGCTTTCCAAGCGTTGAGGATCGAGAACCGCTTTTCCCAGAAGTTGCCAACCGCCGCAAACGCCCAGCAGAGTTCCGCCCTGATTAACGTAGTCCAAAAGTTGGGCCGCCATGCCGGAGGCTTTTAAGGCCTCCAGCGCCGTTAGGGTATTTTTGGTTCCCGGCAAAATAACGGCGTCGGGACGGCCCAAAGACCCGGTTAACTCTCGGAAGGTCACTCGAACTTGGGGTTCCGCCTCCAGGGGATCAAAGTCGGTAAAGTTGGAGATCTGGGGCAGTTTCAACACCGTAATCTCTAAGTCAACCGCTTGATTGCGACTGGGTCGGTCTAAAAGCGAGAGGGAATCTTCCGCGGGAAAGAGTAGATCGCTATAGGGAATAACGCCCAAGACCGGAATCCCTGTTTCTTGTTCTAACCAATCCAGACCCGGTTGCAAAATGGAGAGTTGCCCCCGAAATTTATTAATCACCACCCCTTTGATTAACGCCCGCTCCTGGGGTTCCAGTAACATCAAGGTTCCCACCACCTGGGCAAAGGCGCCGCCCCGGTCGATATCCACCACTAAAATCGTCCAGGCTCCCAGATATTGGGCCACCCGCATATTGGTTAAGTCTCGATGTTTGAGGTTAATTTCCGCCGGACTGCCGGCGCCTTCGCAGACAATGACTTTAAATTCTTGTTTTAACTGCTCTAGGGAGGCCGTAATGGCGCTCCAACCCCGGTCAAAGTACCGCTCATAATACTCCTGCGCCTGGGTGACGCCGATTTTTTTGCCCAAGAGAATCACCTGGGAAGTACTATCCCCCTGGGGTTTAAGCAAAATGGGATTCATGGTCACCCGCGGCGCTATCCCCGCGGCCCAGGCCTGCGCCGCCTGGGCGTGGCCCATCTCTCCCCCCTCCGCGGTAACGTAGGCGTTGAGCGCCATATTTTGCCCCTTAAAGGGCGCGACCTGATAGCCCCGGCGCCGGATCAGACGACAGAGCGCCGTCGTTAAAAAGGTTTTGCCCGCGTGGGAGGTGGTACCCACCACCATCACCCCCGACATCTAGGCTTGCCCTCCGTACCAGCGCATTAAGACTCTAGCTAACCGCTCGGGATCATGGCGCACTTTTCCCTGGGGCGTTTCCCGCATCACGTTCGCTAAGACTAACCGACAGCCCAGCGCCGTCACTTCTTCCCGGTCGAGGTAAACGGGATGGCAGTGTTCCTTGGCGTACTTTTCTAAACTCTGGGGAGAGGGGGGCGTTCTCTGGGCTAAAACGCCGTCAAAAAGGCGATACTCGCAAACGGCGTCAATGGCTCGGAGATGGTCGGAGACGGTGTAACCATCCGTTTCCCCCGGTTGGGTCATAATGTTGCAGACGTAGATTCTCGGCGCCTGGGCTTCAGCGATGGCCGCTTGAATATCCGGCACCAACAGGTTCGGAATAATACTGGTATATAAACTGCCGGGGCCAATAATAATGTAATCCGCCTCGTCAATGGCTTTGAGCACCGCGGGCGGCGCTGGGGGGTTGTCGGGACGACAACCCAGGCGGACAATTTTCCCCCCCGCCTCCGTAATCTGGGATTCCCCTTCAATAATTCGCCCGTCCTCTAACTGGGCCCAGAGGGTGACGTCCGCTAGGGTGGCCGGCAGAACCTTACCCCGCACCGCTAGAACTTTTGAGCTGGCGGCGATGGCCTGCTCCAGATCGCCGGTGATATCCGTCAGCGCCGTGAGGAATAAATTGCCAAAACTGTGGCCCACTAGACCGTCTCCGGCTTGGAAACGGTATTGGAATAGTTCGGTGATCAGTTTTTCCTCGTCCGCTAGGGAGGCCAAGCAGTTGCGAATATCCCCCGGCGGCAGAACCCCGATTTCCCGGCGCAGGCGCCCGGAGGAGCCGCCGTCGTCCGCCACCGTGACAATGGCCGTAATATTGGCGCTGTACTGTTTAATGCCCCGCAGAAGGGTGGACAAGCCCGTGCCGCCCCCCACCACCACAATTTTCGGCCCCCGGTTCAAGCGCCGGTGATTGAGGAGGACGTCCACTAACTCTTGATTCCCCTCCGGTTGGAGCACTTCCGTAATGGCGCCGACAGTGCGGCTTTGCCCCCAAAGGACGCAGAAGAGACCGAAGGCCAAAAGCAAAGGGCCGGAAATGTAGTTGGGGACTAACTGGGTAGTGCGTTCTAGGGTTTGGGAGAGAAATTCCGTAATTCGATAGACCGGCGTGAGCTTGACCCAAATGGCTAAGCCAAAAAGGATTAGCGCCAACCCCAGGGAACTGATCAACAGCCAGCGCTTGACCAACAGGCCCGGCATCAACCATTTAGCCCAACGGTTAACCCGCTGGGGCGTATGGCTGGAGACATTGGCGCCCCATTTGCGTTGCTCAGAACGCAGTTTGCGAAGCGCCGATTTGAGGGGGCTAGGGGACATAGAAGGGCCTAAAAAGCCAGTGTGCCTTAGTCTAAACCAGGGATGGGGGCTTTTCCTGATTCCTGAGGGGATTAGAGCTTGCTAACGATGCGCTGAACGATTTCCACCCCCGTCACCGCCTGCCAACCAAAGAGACCGATGACGGTTAGGTTAAGAACGATGTGGGTATAGCGGGCCAGGTCGTTGCCCTTCTGCATCCAGGGCGCCAGCGCCGCGGCCGTCGCGATCAGCGCCGTCATCCCTAGACCCACTAAGAGGTGGGGCCCCACAAAGAGCTTGCCGTTATTGATATAGGTCGCCGCCATGCCCCCCACAGTGCCCATCACCATCAGCGCCAGGAGCAGAGAGCCAGTCACATAGTGCTTTTGCTTCACGTCCTTTTGGATCAGGGTCTTACGGGTCTCCGGGTCGGCGGAGCGGATTTTGCGGGACTGGAACCCCAGCCAGAGGGCGTAGAGGGAAGTGGCTAACAGCGCCCACATGAGGATAGGGTGGCCGAATTGACTATAAATTTTGACGGATTCAGGAATGGCGAAAGTCATGGGAAGGATTGCTTGCGGGCAAATTAACAGTGCTTCATAAAAATTAACATAGTCGGCCCCGGCAAACGGCGGAGAGCCTTTGCTACCCTAGGGGCCATTGCTTGAGCTATTTCCCTTTCCCCAACTCCCATGTCAACGGCGCCCGACCGGAAAGAGTCCGACAACCTCTCCTTTGGCTTTCCCGTCTTCCTCGCCTCCGAAAGCGTCGTCTTTCTCAGCTTCTTTGTCACCTATACGCTCCTGCGCCTCAACGCCCCCCAATGGTTTCCCCCGGGGGTCAGGGGTCTAGATCTTCCCCGGGCGGCGGTTAATACGGTCATCCTTCTGAGCAGTAGCGCCGTCATCGTCCTGGCGGAAAGGGCCCTCCACCGGGGGCAATTAAACCTGTTTCGGCGCCTCTGGTTATTGACGGCGACCTTAGGGATTATTTTTCTCTGCGGTCAGGTCGCGGAATGGCGGGCCATGCCCTTTGGTCTGGACGCGGGAACGGCGGGCGCCACCTTTTACCTCCTCACCGGTTTCCACGGTCTCCACGTGCTGACGGGGGTGGGGCTAATCCTCTACTTTTATCGGCGCTCGCTCCGACCCCACAACTTTGACGGCGGCCACAGCGGCGTCGGCGCCGCGGCGCTGTTTTGGCATTTTGTGGACGGGATTTGGGTGATTTTATTTCTTCTTCTTTACCTTTGGCCAATCCGATAGAGCGGTCATAAATGTTTTGTAAAACTCCAAATATCGAAACCCTTACGCCTAAAGCCTTTTGTTAAAGGGCGATTTGCAATCTAGATGTGACTGCTATAATGTCTTCTAGAGTGAATCACACAATCTCCTTTGCCTTTACGACGATTAAATTTCTCTATACTGATTTTTCTTGACTGGCGTTAAAATTTCTTCCTTGGCAACACGCTCAATCCTTGAACTTCTCAGTCTTTCCATGATATGGTCTTTCAACCGTTCGGTTAAACTGCTTAGAAAGTCTATTTTTTCTGATGGCCTTGTGAAATACTTATAGCGGTATTCTCTCGACTGAGGGACATTCTTGGCCGGTCTAACCCTCACCCTAAATCCCTCTCCCTCTTTGGGAGAGGGACTTAAAACCTAGAGATAAACAGAGTTTTGGCTCCCCTTCTCCCAGAATTGGGAGAAGGGGCTGGGGGATGAGGGCTAACAAACGTCGTTCTCACCCGTGTGCAAACAGCTATATGACAGTGTTTACAACTATGAATCCTACTCTCAAAATCTCAACTTTTAAAGATATTTCTGCCTTTCTGTTAACGGCGGCACAACAAAAATCAAACCTTAATTTAGAGATTAAATATGTCAAAAACGCAGACGAAGCTCATCAAGATCTCCTTGACAATAATGCTGACATCGTTTTTATGTCTTATGACGATACCCTATCTGTTTCGTTACAGGATAAATACCCCGAGATTTTAGCCCTTTTCCCCATTCATGGCGGCATTCTAGACCTTTGCGGCGCCATCGATCTAGAAAATGGTAAAAATAGAATCGGCATTGATACCGATACTGGCTATGCAAGAGCCTTGCGTTTTTATCTAAGGCAAAAATTCACTCCAGAGCAATACGAAAGCCTAAATTTTGTGAAAGCGGGCGCGACTAATTTTCGCTATGAGCAACTGATTGGAGACCAACTAGACGCAACTCTATTAAATCCTCCCTATTCCTATTATCCTAACCTTCAACGCGATCCCGATTTTCAAATTTTTCTCGGAGCTTATCAAGGGGTTGTGGCCAATACGAATAAATATCTTTGGAAAGATACGGATAAACGCTTATTACTTGAGGGATTTATGACAAGCTATCAGTCGATGCTACAAGGCTTGCAAGCCCATCCAACCGCAACGGTTCAGAGTTTGTCCAATTACTATAGTCTTGACACGGAGACGGCAACCTATATCTATAATCGTTTATGGTCGCCTAATGGTCTAAATATCAATTTTCGGTTTGATAATTCCCAGCTACAAAAAACCGAGTATATCTTTTCCAAAGATACGGGAATTGATATTTCCGGTCAACGATCTTGGCTTTGAAATCAAAATTTTAATTATAGTCATCACAAATCGTTTATGAATCTCGTCCACATCTTTAGCTGTGGAGTTTGCTGGCGGCGGAACTGGCCGCAATTGCCGCCGCCAGTTCGGGAGCGCCGGTCAAAATGCCCCGTCAACCGCGTCCCCACCCTTGTTAATTAGGCGAGACCCACCAATTTGGCGCTGAGTTCCCACATTTTTTGGGCCTTGGCGTCGTCGCTTCCCTCCGCCGAAAGCTCCTGCACAAAGGCTTCCCGGCCCGCTTTTTGACGGTTGCCCCAACTCCAATGGACGCCGGATTCCCGATAGTCCGGATCCGCCATTACCTCCGCTAGGCGCTCTCCGGCTAATTCTTGGGTCACATAGCCGCCGGTGATATTTTTTTGAAACCAGGGGAAAATTGTCCGAAACAGGGGGTAATGGTTGCGGAACAGGGGCGTGTCCGCCACGCAACCGGGATAAAGGGAGTTAAAGACAATGCCGGTGGACTCGTGAAAGCGCCGGTGGAGTTCCCGGGTGGTGAGCATATTACAGAGTTTGCTGTCTTTGTAGGCTTTGCCGGACTTGAAGGCCTTGCCGTTAATCATGGCGACGGGCGCCTTAAAGCCCGCCTCAAAACCCTCAAAGTTCCCCAAGTCCGGCGGCGCCGGGATGGGAATTTTCCCCCCCAATTCCTTACTGTTGGCGGTGACGGTGCCGAGAATGATCAGGCGCTTATCCGGCTCCGGGGATTGCTTTAAGTCTTCTAGTAAGAGGTTGCAGAGTAAGAAGTGCCCCAAATGGTTCGTGGCCACCGAGACCTCGTAACCGTCGGCGCTGTAGAGAGGGCTTTTCAGCAGAGGAAAATAGACCGCCGCGTTGCAGGCCAAGGCCCGTAGGGGTCTGCCCAGGGCCCGGTAGGCGTCCACAAAGCGCCGCACACTGCCCAGATCCCCTAAATCCAGTTTTAAAATTTGGTAACTATCGGTAGGAAAATTCAGCTCCTGGGCGACCTTTTGGGCTTTCTCGGGGTTACGGCAGGCCATAATCACATACCAGCCTTTGGCGATTAAGGCCTTAACGCCGTAGAGACCAACCCCGGAGGAGGCGCCGGTGATGATAGCGGTGGGTTTTTGAGTGACTTCCATTGGATTGATTTAACTTGAGATTAAATCTTAACCCTAGCGCCGGGGGGCCCTCCTGGCAAAAGTCAAGACTCCGAGGCGCTTTGGAAAAAAGCTTTCGCTTTATCGACTAGGGTTTGTAGATCCCGCCAGGACAGTTTCAGGAGAGTAAAAATACCTACAAAAATGAGGACGGCGCCGATGAGGACATTGCGGTCGTAGAGAAATAAACCCACCAAAACAATAAAATAGGGGGAAAGAATGCCGCTAATTTTTTCCACCGCGACGACTACTTCCGGCGCCGGCTCCTGTTTGGGGCTAAAAGTCAATTCGGTGTCTTCGCTGTTCATCTCTGGATCTGCCTCCATTAAAGCCGATTCTTGTTCTTGAAAAATACGTTCTAAACTGAGGGATTCTTCGGAGGAAGCGGGACGCTCGGATTTGCCAAACATAGTAGCGTTAGCGATAGAAAAAAGAGGCGGAAAACTTAGGCGGGGGGCAGGGTGGTTAACTGTTGTTTGAGGATTTCCAGCGCCGACCAACGCCGATCCGTCGGGTCGATTTCTTGCTGGGAAACCGCCGGAGGTTGACAGTCTTTACCGCAGAGACGTTGGAGGGGAAGCGCTAGGGTAAATTGCTCGTAGAGCCAAGCGTCCGCGTCAAAATCGCCGTCCGGGGGCAGTTGCTCCGATAGATCCTCCCAGGCCAATTCCCGCTCCGGGGGTAGGGTCTCCGCCGTCGGCGCTTCCAGCCAGATTAACTCGGAGGTTTCTAAGGTTAAACGGTAGTTATAGCTCTGGATACAGCGGTCGCAGGTCAGGTTGACAATGGTTTCGGCGCTGACGCCCACTTCCAGAAAAGTGCCGCCGTGGCGAATTTTCATCTGTCCCTTCACGGGCGTTAAGGCGTCCAGATCGGGGACGGCGCCGTCGAGGTGGATAATTTGGGTCGCCTGGGGTTGGCGGAGCAGGTGGGGAATGTGGATAGGATACATTTTCAGTTATCAGATGACAGATATCAGATATCAAAATTGATTTGTAGGGTGTGTTAGACGCACACCCCAGAGCCAGACCTCAACACCTTAATCCTAGGGAGTTTTGGCGCTCCGTTCCGCCTCCACTTCCGCCTGAAGGCGCTCCCGCTCCGCCGGGGTCAAGCTCTCCCAACGTTTTTGGATCAGGGCTTCTTCGTAGTCTTTGATTTGTTGGTGGTAGGTCATGTCGTGGGTCAGCACCCGGAAAATGTAGGAACAGAGCCAGAGGATCAACCCCCCCACTAGAACCGCCTGGGCCCAAACGCCCGCTTTCTGACTCTCGACGCCGACGCCGAGTAAAACGCCGTAAACGAGACCTCCCGCCAGAAAAAAACCGAGTCCTATTGCTAAAACGTCAACTCGTCGCATCAGCGATCCTCCTTAGTTGCGGCGATTTCGGCGCCGATGACTGGAACTTCAGCTTAACCCGCCTTAAACGGCTCGGCGCTGGGGGCGAAAATTAAGAATGGGACTTAACAACAAGAGTCCGGGGAAAAAGAAAAAGACGAGGAAATACATGAACAGGCGCTCCAAAGAACTGACGCTGTACCAACGAATCTTGAGGTAAAAGTAAACGCCGAGGGGCAGAACCAGCAGATAAACGCCGCTCAACAGCAGGTAGAGCAACGCCACAAGACCGGTGTCAGAAAGCAGAATTTCCATAGGTTACGCCAAATATTCAGAGGGAGCGCCGAGCAAAACTTGCCAGTAAAACTTTAGCGTAGATTATCCCGCCCTGTCGGCCCTTGGGTAACGGGTTTTTCTCCAAGGCGGCGCCGGTTCCCCAATTTGCTAAGGTATTTAGGCGTTAGCCCCTTGCCCCTACCTTGCCCTGATGTCCTCCCCGTCGTCTCGCTCCCGCCTCTTTCCCCTCTGGTGGGAGCGCCTGTTTACTTTAGTGATCTTGCTCAACTGCGCGTTGGTGTTTTTTAACCTGACCTATATTCCCCTTCGGGATTTTTGGCTTCAGGGTCGGGCGCAAGTGACGGTTAAATTGGGGCCCTGGCGCAAGGAATTTCCCGAGCCGCCGCTACAGGTTCTCCCCTTTTCCGTCGCGCCCTTTTACGACTGGGTTAAGGACATTGAACCCCATCGCTTCACCGTTCAATATTTGGAACTGGTCGATCAGGTAACGGCGCTGGCGGCCGCGGATCCCACCCTTTCGGCGCCGGAGTTAGACGATTTACTGGCCCAACTGCGGGAAGAAAGTCGAGAGATGATCGCCACCAACCCCTTCCAAGCCGCCAATAAAACCGGCGCTTTGGAGCGCCTGAAGAATCGCATGCGGCGCCATATTTTCGACTCCGATCAAGCGTCCGCCACTCAAAGCTTTAACCAGTTTTGGAGTCGGGACTATTTACGGCAAAACAACGTCCAAGCCCAATTAGACTTTTTTAATCAGCGGATTCGACCCCTGATGGAAACGAATTATTTCCGGGGTTTTGGAGAAAACGGCTTACCGATTGATAATTTTCCTCTGTTAGATTTTCCCTTTTTTCTCATTTTCCTCGGGGACTTCCTTCTCCGCGCCCGGCGCCTGAGTCGGCGACACCCCGGCCTCAATTGGTTTGAGGCCATGCTTTGGCGCTGGTACGACGCTTTTTTGATTATTCCCTTCGCTCGCCCCTTACGGTTAATTCCCCTAACCTTTCACCTCGGGGAATCGGGGTTGGTTAACCTCGCGCCGGTTCGGAACGCCATTGTTCAGGGATTAGTGGGGATTATCGCCAGCGAAATGACGGAGGTTATCGTTCTGCGGATTTTGAGCCAAGGACAGGAGGTGATTCGAGAAGGGCAACTCCGTCAGCTCTTGGCCCAGAGGGGACGCCAATCTTATATTGACCTCAACGACCGCAACGAGGCGGTGGAGATTGTCAAAATTGTCAGTCAGGTGTTAGTGGAGCGAGTGCTTCCCCGTTTGGAACCAGAAGTCCAAGCTTTTTTAGGGTACACCTTAAATCAATCTTTTCAACAACTTCCCCTCTATCAAACCCTGGCGAAACTGCCGGGTTTCGAGACGTTAAACGCGCAACTACAGGCCGAGCTATTGGGGAAAAGCTATGAGCAACTGTTGCAAATTTTGCAAGTTATCATCCGTTCCGATCCCCAATTCGACGCTCTTTTAGAGGCGCTGGTCTCCCGGTTTATTCAGCAACTCAACCAAGAATTACAAGTTCAAGACGACCTCCAAGAAATTGAGACCCTTTTAGTGGATTGGGTCGAGGAGTTTAAAGTTAACTACGTTCAAAAGCTTTCTGACACAGATATTGACGCGCTGTTGGACGAGACCCGTCTGCTTCGTCAAACTAAGCCCCCTTCCCCTTAGCGGCGTTTACGGCGCCGAAGCCGAAAGGGATAAACTCAGTTCCGCTTTTTGGTTTTGCTTGTCCTGAGAGACAATGACAATCTCGTAGAAACCGCTTTCCTTAAGAACCCCCGACCACCGACGCTCTGACGAATGGGCGAGGATTTCCGTCTGTCCCGTGGGGGAATAGACCGATAATAAAACCGCGTCCGGCGCCGTTAGGGTAACGGTTAAGGTTTGACCCGCCTCCAGCGCCAAAACATAGGCCTGTCCCCGCCCCGGCGCTAGGGTGAAGGCTCGTTTCAATTCTGGCGTTTCTGGTGTTAATTCCAAGCGCTCATAAGTTTCATTTTGTTGTAATCCGAGCACCGTATCCGCGGCCATGGCGGCTTTGAGAGTGAGTCCCGGGTCCTCTGTTTGCGCCTCCGGGTCGAGGTCAGGGAAAACCCCGCGCCAACGGGCGTTGACCAAATCTCCTAAGCTACGGCTACTGAGGCGGAGTTGATTGACCTGCCTTGTCCAATATCGGTTACTGGTGGGCAGGGTTCCCTGGGCTAACTGTTGTTGGACGTCGGGACGCAAGGATTCGAGAAAGTCCATCAGGGTTTGGGCGCTCTTCAACCACGTTAAATCCTTTAACTCTCCCGGCGCTTCCTTCTGGTCTGGTTGAGCGGAATCTAAACGATTGAGAGCGCCGTTGACCCAAAAGTTAAAACGCCCGCTGGGGATTTGCAAATTTAATAATCTCGCTCGCAGGTCGTTTCTCGCCCGCAGAAAGTCCGCCTCGCTTTGGGGTTCGGCGGGAGTCGGCGAGGCCTGGGGTTGCGGCGCCGGCAAAAGATTCTCCCGATTGAGCCACAGTTTACCGACGCCCCAGCCTAACCCCCCGGACAGCGCCATGAGCAGGACTAAAAATCCTAATTTTTGCAAACATCCCCCTAGGACTGGCCCGGAAAGACGGAGCGATTTGAGGGGATTGGGCTTAGGGGTCGGGGGAGCCATGGGGACGGCGCTGGGGGGAACAACTTCCGGGGGAGCGGCGACAGGCTCCGATGTGAAAGGAACGGGGCGAGGCTCCGCCGGTTCCAAGAGAGCCAAGTCTCGCAGGAGGGAGGCGGCGGATTGGTTTTGGCTCGAAGGTTGACGGCTGAGGAGATGCTTTAAAAACTGCCGAAAATCGTCGCTCAGGGGTAGAGCGTCTAGATCGTTTAAGGGCAGTTTCCCAGACGGGGGAAACTGGGATTGGCCGCTCAGGAGCAAATACGTCGCGACGCCCAAACAGTAGAGGTCTAATTCGGGTTCAAGAAGCGATAACCGTTGAGGCGGCACAAAATTGAGCTTGCCAAATCGGTTTAACACCGAAGCGGTGCTGGGCTGGCCTAGACCCCGGGGGCCGCCGCTTCCCTCCTCTAAGGATTTAGCGCTGCCGAAATCAATTAAAACCGGCAGTTGATCGCCGCCGCGACGAACAATATTTTCCAGAGATAAATTACGATGAACCACCCCTTGCTGGTGGAGGTAATCGACGACGGGTAAGATCTGCCGGAGAAAGGTCAGGACTTCGGCTTCTCCGAAGGGGCTACCGCGCCGGCAAAGAATATCGCAATAGGCTTCTCCTTCCACATAGTCCCGCACCAGAAAAAAACGGGGCGATTCGTAGCCCTGACCCCGGAAAAATTCGCGGAAATTAGCGATTTGGGGATGATCTAAGCCGTAGAGAATTTTCGCCTGGCGCTGGAACAGTTCCCCGGCGGTGCGCCGGAGTTTAGGGTCTTGTTCCTGGGGAATAAATTCTTTAACCACGCAAGGCTCCCCAAAGCGGTGGGTGTCTTCCGCCAAGTAGGTATTGCTGAGTTTCCCCTGACCCAGTTGGCGCTGAATCAGATACCGGTCTTGGATTTGGGTTCCGGGTTGGAGGCGATGGTTCATAGCGAGGGCTAGACAATACCCTTTATTATCTCCTGTTCCTTGCCAGGAAAAAACCCGCCGACAGAGGACGACGGGT
The DNA here is from genome assembly GCA_016471375.1 of Cyanobacteria bacterium RI_101. GTDB lineage: Bacteria > Cyanobacteriota > Cyanobacteriia > Cyanobacteriales > Microcystaceae > Synechocystis. Next base: position 58,196 of record WGLZ01000015.1, on the reverse strand, counting down.
TCGGTCTAGAGTTCGGAGAAGGTTGAGAACTTAGAACTTAAAGGAAGTCCGAATCACGCCCACCAGAATGTTGGGGTTGTTTTCGTTGCCTTCGGGATTGAAGATGGCGTAAATCCCCGGCGTGATTTGGATATTTTTGTTGATGGGGAAGGCGTACTGGGCTTCCACAATGTAGGGCGCGTTACGGTCGTTGTTGATGTAGTCGCCGTTGAGGCTCGCCACGTAGGGGGCGTAGGGCAGGAGACCGCCGCTGAAGGACAGCACCGCCCCTTCCTTAAGGACGTCGAGGAAGGACAGCGCCGCGTTCCAGGTCCAGAGATCGGCGCCGAGGCCGCTCCGGTTTTGGGGCGAGCGGGCCACGGAGCTAAAGCCGGAACTGCTGGAGTTGAAGCCTTGGCCCGTGGCGGAGGCGTAGCCGAACCAACCGGACAGGGCGATGACGTCGGAAATTTTCCAACTGGCCTGGAGGTTATAGGTGTCCATGGTGGTGGCGGCGCCGAAGAAGGGGTTGCTGGCGATACGGCTACCGGTGCTCCCCGTCAGGTTGACGTCCCCTTGCCGGAAGTATTTGTGCAGGTAGGACAAACCAATTTTCAGGTCTTTGGTGGCGGCGAAGTTCAACTGGGCGCCGGTGGTGTAGTTGCCGTTGAAGAAGCCGTTGCCCCGCTCAAAGCGACCGCCGGCGCCGAAGTTTTCGCTAGAAGGGGTGTTGGCTTGGTTATCCTGAGCCAAGTAGGTGGCGGTTAAAGAGAACTGGTCGCTGAACTTGTAGGTCAGCGCCCCCCCCGCGCCTTCGGGACCGCGGTTCACAAAGGGGTTGTAACGGCTGAAACGGCTGAGAGCGCCGGTGTCGCCGCTTTCGAGGTAGGGGTTATAGGTTTGGAAAACGTCGTCCAAAGCCAGACCCCAAGCGCCGACCCAACCGGTGAAGTTGCCGATGGGGAAGCGATACCACAATTTATTGATGGTGACGTTATTTTCGGGATCGGAGCCGTCAAAGGCAAGACGGGACATATTGGTGCCCGTCACCGTGGCTAAGTTCGGCACAGAACCCGCTTGCAGTCGAGTCCGCAAACGGTCTTTGCCGGTGAAGCTGGTGTCGAAGTTGAGACGAACCCGGCTAGAGAAGGTGGGAATGGCGTAGATATCCGGCGGCCCGTCGATAGCGCCGTTTTGGAACTGGTTTTCTTGGCGCCAGTCGTAGGCTTGGGAATCCCCAAACTGATCCACTAGAGCGAAGACGGTGATCCCGTTCAGCTTGGTGGTGGTGGAAAACTGATGGTCTTCCAGGTAGGCGGTGCGGGCTTCGAGGTTGTCCACCCGAGCGCCCATGGCCGCTAATTCCTGCTCAAACTGCTCGGCCAACTTGCGGAGCTTGTCGATGTCTTCCCGCAGAACCGCCACGTTTTCCTGAATCAGGCGCTCCATGACGTTCATGCAAGCGTTGAGACCGGCGGCGAACTCCCAGCGGGAGAGGGCCCGGTTGCCCCGGAAAGTCCGGTCGGGATAGCCGACGATACAGCCGTAGCGCTCCACTAGGCTCTTCAACGCTTCAAACGCCCATTCCGTGGGCTGGACGTCCCGCAATTCGGAAACGCTGGTGACCTGGGACATGCCGGTCGTGGCGGCGCCGGGGTCGTTGAAGCGCTTCATTTGTTGGCGCCGACGCATAATATCCAGCGCGTCGTTTTGGGTGGCTAGGGCGGGAGCCGCGCCGAGGGAGCTAACGGCGGGTTGAGCGCCGTTTTGGGGCGCCGCCAGCAGACCGGACAAGGGGAGTAGCGCGCCGCCCAGGGCTAGGGGCAGGGCTTTCGCTAAATAGGTCGTTTTACTCATAAACTTTGCAATCCTCACACCAAGATAGTACATCCAAATAGATCTTTTGTTGAAGACCGATTGAGATAGGTTCTGTTTTGACAGAACGGCTAGGAACCTTTGTGGCGAGCAATATACAGATCAAGCATATTGTGCTAAAAGGGCAGAGCCGACCTGAGAAGATTATATCAATTTATTCGCAAAATTCAATCCTGTTTCCGGCCTTGACTATTTAGGGATTTTAAGGAGGGGGCGCGGGCGAAAGGGGCTAAGTCCGGGAATCGCCAGCCCTGGGGTTGTGGGCGACATCGCGATTTAACGTTTTCTTAAACCGAGCTTAATCTTATTCGGCTCAGTTTTAAAGAAACTGGGCGGGACTAATCTGCTGATGAATTTTTTCTAAATCTTCCCGAGTCTGGAACTGATCGAGACGGTGGAGGATCCGACCGCTTTTGAAGAGGATGAGGGTGGGCAAACTGGTCAACTGATAGGCGCTCGCCAGTCGGAGATTGGCGTCGGCGTTAATGGCCACTAACTGGAGGCGGCCGCCGCAATTGTCCTGAAGTTGACTGAGTAAAGGCCCCACAAAACGACAGAGACCGCACCAGGGCGCCCAAAAATAGACCAGAACTGGACAGGGGGCGTTTAAAACCAGATCGCTAAACGTCGCGTCATTGACCGCAATCATCGTCAATTTTTCAGGAAATACCCGGTCTTTTCTTTAATCCTACCGCGGCGGGGATCGCTGGTTATACCGCGGTTATTCGTAATCGAGGATGACTTTGAGCCAACGGGGCGGGCGGGGGATCGGGTTGCCGATCCGGTCAAAAACCAACAGCGCCGCCAGATGAACGGCAAAGAGATAAATGAGACTATTGAACAAAACCGCGACGACGGCGCCGCCCTGCACCAGGGCCGGATCGGGCTGAGCCAAGATGTTGAGGCGCAAAAAGAGCCAATCCAGAAGCCCCGTCACCTGGGCGATCACATAGCGCCAGAGATTTTCCCCCAGCAGGATGGAAAAGAGCCAAAAGCGGAAGAAGAAACCAAAGGCGCCGATGAGGGCGCCCGTCAGGATGGAAAATTCCCAGGGCGCTCGTCGCCGCCAGCAAAAGCCCAACTGGAGACTGATCAAGCCAAAGGGAATCACAAAGACAATACTGCGGGTGGGGCCCATTAAAACCGAGAGCAACAGGCCGGCGGCGATCACCCCTTTCCAGGTCGTTCTAGCTCCCCAACGGAGATAGATTAGGGCCAGGGGCAGGGGAAAAAAAATCCGCAGGAGGGGCCCCAGGGGAAAGTAGTAATTGATCAACCAAATCAAACTGGCGGCGCTGGCGAAAAAAGCCGACTCCACCATGGCTAGGGTTTCCGGTCGGGCCATCCGCGGCGCCGGCGGTTGGGGGAGGGGAGCCTCTCCTCCCTCGCTGTCGTCAACCCAGTTGGAGTCTGGCTCGGGGGCGCTGTCCGGCGGAGCGAAGGTCATGGGCGGGGAAAAACAAAGGCGGCGCGTCGGTTCTTTAGTTTACGGGATGGCGGCTTCTAGCGCCGCCAAATCCGGGATAAAGATTTGGTCAGGCTCCCGGTTGATTAACCCCCGTTTTTCTAGGCGGTTCAGCGCCCGAGTCACCGTTTCTCGGGCCAAACCGCTAATGCTACTCAGTTCTCGGTGGGAGAGATTGGGAATATAAATACCGGCCCGAGCCAAACGCCCCTGACCTTCCGCTAAAAACAACAGGGTATCGGCCACCCGAACGGAGCTTTCCGCGTCCCGTAGGCGCAGGCGCCGATTAACCTGCCGCAGGCGCCGGGCGATGAGTTGAGCTAGACGAATGCCCGCCCTCGGCTCCGATTCCAGCAGGGCCACAAAATCAGTCGCCGGAATGCTACAGACCCGAGTCTCCGTTAGGGTAATGGCGTCGGTGGAGCGCGGCGCTTCCTCAATGGCGGCCATTTCTCCGATCACTTCTCCCTTGCCCACGATGTTGAGGGTGATTTCCTTACCGTCGCCGTTGTGGGTGCGGATTTTGACCCAACCGTCGAGGATAAAGTAAACCGAGCCGCCCCAATCGTGCTCCAATAAAAGCGCCTGATTGGGAGGATGTTGCCGGAGGGCGATATGAGAAATCACCTGGGTTAAACATCTAAGGGTGAGATCTTCAAAAAAGGGAACTTGACGATAAAGAAGGGTGAGGTCTTCTAGAGAAAGTTTTGTTTCTTCCATAATCTTCGGTCTCTCATTTTGGGGGAAACGGTTTTGCATGACAAAGAACCTTACATTGGCGATAAAGGGATTTTAAATAGTTTGACGGGGCGTCAATTTTTTTCTTCAAATTCGTTTTGATTCTAGTTATAGCGAATAAACCTTTACCCTTGACCCCCCCGGGGGGGACATTCGGTCAATTTTCCCAGAACTCAAGAGATCCCTTAAAATAAGCCTCATTGGGGAAGTCGCGCAGGAGAGAGCCTGGTTAACCTACCCGTCAGTCCGCCGAAAAACTTCACCGGCGGCTTCCGCCAACGGCGCTAGTTCTTTTCCTCTATCAATTGTCCTTAAAGATTAATGGTTATGAACCACGCTCCGCCGCCGCCGACCCGTCAAAACTGGCTTTTTAAATGGTGGGCTTCCCTGTCCCCCGTCACCCGCCTCTTAGTTCTCGCCCTGGGGGCGCCGTTGATGGTGCTCAACGCCCGGGCCCTCTCGGCCATTTTTGGCTATTTCCAATCTCTCTTTGTCATTATTCTCATCGCTTCGGTCTTGGCGTTCCTCCTCAACTACCCCATGGCGGCGCTGGCGAAACAGGGGCTAGGACGGAGCGCTTCGGCGGCCCTGGTCTTCCTGATTACGCTGATTATTGTCACCGCCTTGGGCGTAACCTTAGTGCCTCTAGCCTTTACTCAGGCCCAACAATTGGTGGCCCGCCTGCCGGACTGGCTAGATTCGGGACAGCGCCAGTTGATGTTGCTGGATCAACAGGCGGACGCCCTGGGCTGGCCCATTAATTTTGACGGTCTCATCACCCAAATTAATAGCCGTTTGGCCAGCGAACTGCAAAATTTGGCCGGGAGCACCCTCAATCTGGCGCTGAATTTAACGGTTTTTACCGTAGTGCGTTTGCTGGATGTTCTCTTAACCGTTATCTTAACCTTTTACCTCCTGCTCCACACCGACGACATCTGGCAAAGCATCATTACTTGGTTGCCGGACCGATTTCAACAGCCCTTTTCCCAAACCCTGCGCCGCAGTTTCCAAAATTATTTTCTGGGTCAGTTGGTGTCCGCCACCTGTATGGCGCTGGGATTAATCCTCGGCTTTTTAGTCCTCAAGGTGCCCTTTGGTTTGCTCTTTGGTCTGACGGTGGGAGTGATGGCGCTGATTCCCTTTGGCGGCTCCGTCGGTATCGCCCTGGTCACTTTTCTAGTGGCCCTGCGGGATATTGGCCTAGCCCTGCAACTCCTAGCGATGGCGCTGGTGATTCAACAAATTGTGGAAAACGGCATCGCCCCCAGGGTGTTGGGTAGCGTGACCGGTCTCAATCCCTTTTGGGTCTTGATTTCCCTCCTCACCGGCGCTCGGGTGGGGGGCCTGTTGGGGGTGATTGTGGCGGTGCCTTCGGCGGTGATGATCAAGGAGGCGCTGAACGCCGTCCGTAGTTTAGAGCCGTTGGAGGTTCCGATTGCTCCGGCGCTGGGCGCTAGTAGCGAAGCTCATCGAGAAGACTCCAGCGAAGAAGAGATCGCCGCCGTCTCTAAGGGCGCTTAAGCTGTGCTAGGGTTAGGCGGCGCTTTTCCTCTGTGTTCTTACGGACGTTTAAAAATAGGTTTGCTAGAGGTCTCGCGTTAGGTTCTAGACTAGGATAAAGTTGTTCAGCGCCTTCTCCAGAGTTTTCCCTGTCAGAACCTATGGCTATTGCTTCCACTATCCTCGCCGTCACCACGACTTTAGATCAAAATAACGGCAATCTTGCCGACGGTCTCTCCCTGCGGGAAGCGATTCTGATCGCTAACGCCAATCCCGACACTCCCTACACTATCCAGCTTCAAGGGGGACTGACCTATAACCTCACCTTCAACGGCACCCGCGAGAATAAAGGTCAACGGGGAGACTTAGACCTGCTCCCTCGCAGTCAACCCGTTCGGATTGAGGCGCTGGGCGGCGGTCAGGCGACGATTAACGGCGCGACCTTAACGGAGCGAGACCGAGTGTTAGACGTCAAAGGCGCCCACTTGATTCTGGATGGCGTCGTCATTACCGGAGGCTACATCACGGATCTTCCAAAGGCGGACTACGCCCAGGGCGGAGGCGCGCGAGTGAGACAAGGAACCTTGGAAGTATACGACTCTGGAATTATTGATAATTACGCCGACAATGACGGCGGCGGTTTGTTCGCCCAATTTAGCGAAGTCTATATTGCCGAGAGTCTGATCAAGGGAAATGTCACCGGCGGGAAATTTTCCGATGGCGGGGGGATTTCCAACACCACGGGAACCATGACGATTGTCAACTCCACCTTGAGCGAAAATGAGGTCGGTTTTGGCGGCGGAACCGTAGGGGGCGCTATCCATAATTTCGGCGGGGTTAAGCCTGGGGAAACCAGTTACTTAGTCGTTCTCAACTCGACTCTCAATAACAATCGGGGGCTAGGCGCCGCCATCAGCAACGACTCCAACGCTTCTTCTCTCGTGGTTAACACTACCATTAGCGGCAACACCGGCCTCGCGGTCTTTATTGACGCCGGAACCCATGAGTTTATTAACGCGACTATTACTCAAAATAGCCAGCAGAGCGGCAGTAATAGCACCGCGGGGGTACGCCATCGGGATATCAAGGGCGGAACCGTCACCCTACGGAATACCATCGTCGCCGGCAACACTAACGCTAGCGGCAACGCTTGGGGATCCAATCTTGCGGGCGCCTTTGTGGGAAATGGCAATAACTTAATCGGGGATTTACTCGGAACCACCGGCACCATCGGCACGGGAACGGATATTATCGCGGCGAACCCTCTGTTGGGGCCCCTGCAAGACAATGGCGGCCCCACTCGAACCCGCGCTCCTCTGCCTGGCAGTCTAGCCATTGACGGCGGCAATAACGCTTTTCTACCCAACGATACTTTTGATTTAGACGGCGATGGCAACACAGCGGAAAAATTGCCCCTAGACCAACGGGGCCTAGGCTTTAATCGGGTGGCGGGTTTACGGGTGGACATCGGCGCCGTTGAAACGCCCCCTCTAACTGTCTCTAAACCAGAGTTTTTGGGAACCTCCGGCGCCGATATGTTAAGGGGGAGCAAGCAAGCGGATGTCTTGATTGGTCTAGGCGGAGACGACACCTATTTTGTCAATAATCCCGGCGATGAAATCATCGAACTGCCTAATCAGGGTCTAGATACCATTAAGAGTAATATTTCCTTTACCTTGCCCAATCAGGTGGAGAACCTCGTTTTCTTTGGCTCCAGCGACCTCGACGGCGCCGGCAACGACTTAAACAATCGTTTGACGGGGAATACCGGCGACAATGTTCTTCAAGGCGGCGCCGGCGATGATACTCTCCTTGGCAAATTAGGTCGGGACACATTGGTTGGGGGGCTAGGCAATGACACTCTAGATCTAGGAGTCAACGACGGGGTTCCCGACATCGTTCTCTACGCCCTCGGGAACGGGACAGATACCGCGCAGGGCTTTGTCAAAGGGATCGACCGTTTGGCTTTTACCGGGGTGGCGTTTATCGACGTCGTCGCTGGGGCTAAAGACACTCAACTCCGGCTCGGGAATGGCTCGGCGCCGGGTTTTGGCGATGGCGAGCTACTGATGACCCTCCGTAACGTCACTGGGTTAACCCCGTCGGAATTGGGCCCGGGCGGTTCTAGCGTCGATCCGTTCAATACGGCTCAGTTCTTTTTTGCCTAGGCCCTTTGATGTAGCTTTGTCTTCCCCGCGAGGCTGAGACTGGTTTAAGCCGTCAATAGCCCTTGATGATGGGCTTCCCAAAACACCGCCCGACATTGCAAACAGGTTAAACGCCCTAGGCAATGGTTCCAATCGAGGGGCGCCAGGGGCCAGCGCTCCCCGAGTAAATCGGGGTCAACCCGACCCTTTGCTTCCAGTCGAGCCAGATAACCGTAGAGTTTCTGGTTAGAAAACGAGCTATTGATCGCCCAACCTTCGGCGTTGAGGGGGAGCAACTGGGCGACATCCGACGACTCGATCCCCAATTCCCGAGCCAGAATTGCTTCGGCGCTGGCGCTGACCTCTTCCCGGACGCGTCCCCCCGGAAAATCCCAGGTTTGCGTTTTAAGACCTGGTCGAAATTGAGGCTTGGGCAGGAGAATTTCCCCGTTCTGAATCGGCAGAATAATCACCGAATCGGCCCGCTCCACCCGCCAATAATCTAAGATTCGACCCTCTTGATCCCGCCACCGCTCTCCGAGGAGGCGCGTCCAGGGGGAGCTTAATTCGACGAATTGGTTGAGGTAAATCCAGTTTTGGGGAGGAGTCATCGCCAGCGCTAAACAGTTTTAATTTCCAGCTCTCACCCTTCCCAAGGGGGATGATTCCGAGTCGATTTAATGCCCCGAGTGTTCCGGCGCTTTGTGGATCGGCGCCGCCTCTTCCTTCATTTGGGCGGGAGGGTGGGGTTTGGCGCCTTTATGACCGCCAAACCAGGACATACTCACTTCGCCGAAGGTCAACATTCCCATCGAGACGACCCCCGCGGCAAGGGCGCCCATGGATACCAAGCCAATGGAAATAAAGCCCATGGACACCACGCCAATGGAAATAACCCCCATGGGCGCGATCCCAATGGCAATATAACCCGCCGGGGCGATGCCGACCGCCACTTTTTTAGCTTCGTACCATTTTTTCGGCGCCGGAGAAATCGGCAAGGGAGCGAGAGTCTCCGGGTCTGGAGAAGCGGGAATAGTCATAGGGCGCGGAATTAAGGCGAGATTAAAAACAGACCTCCATCCTAGAAAAGCGTCCCCAGCCCGTCAAAAGACAAACCGTCAAAGATAGACAGCCTCCGTGAATCCCCCTAAATCCCCCCTTTCCAAGGGGGGTTAGGGGGGATAAAACCGGGTTTGTTAAACAGCTTCCTAATGCTCGAACTTAACCCGCTCCAGAACTTGATTCATCAGCGCCGCAATCAGACCGTTAATCAAAACATAAGCCCCCATCACCACCAAAAGCATCTCCACCGCCCGCCCCATTTGATTGGCCAAGGTGCTGGCCACGGCGTAGAGGTCGCTAAAACCAATGGCGATGGCGAGACTGGAATTTTTTGCCAGGTTTAAATATTCGCTGGTTAAGGAGGGCAGAATAATGGGCAGAGCCTGGGGAAAAATCACCCGTCGTAACAGGGTGAAGTCCTTCAGACCCAGAGCTTTGGCCGCTTCCGCCTGCCCCCGGTCCACCGCCTGTAATCCGCCCCGGATCACTTCGGCGATGAAGGCGGAGGTATAAACCGTCAACCCCGCGACCAGCGCCGCGTATTCAGGGGAGATCAAAATGGCTCCCAGTTGCAGACCCTGATTGCTGAGGACAAGCCAGCGCCCCAGACGTAGAGGAGTATCCCCCGCGGGCAGTTGCAGAAAAACGTTAAAGTACCAAAAAAAGAGTTGTAATAATAACGGAGTATTTCTCAGCGCCGCCACATAGAGACGGGCTAACTGGGCCAGGAGCCAATGGGGCGTTAAACGAGCCAGCGCGACGAGGACGCCTAAAACTGTGGCGAGAAGAATACCGACCCCCGTCGCCCGTAGAGAATTGAGGAGTCCCACTAGCAGAGCCTTGGCGACGGGATCGCTGGCTTGGAAGGGAATGGGGCTATCGCCGATATTAAAAGAGGCGGGCCGCTCCCCCGACCAGAAAAAATCAAAATTGAGGGTTAAACCCAGTTGGCGGGCGTTGGTCAGAAAATTATTGGTCAAAAATCCTAGGAGCAGAAGCGCGGCGCCGAGGACGAGCGCCTGCCAGAGCCAATTCCGCCTCTGCCTCCAGGATCGAGTTTTCATCGCGAATTAAAGAACTCCCGTGCTGGCTAAGCCCAGCACCAAGCCAGCGCCGAGGATATGGCCAAAACTCATGGTCGCCAGCAGTTCCGGCATTCCGAAGGTTTTCTTGGAGGCCAGTTGAGGCACGGGCAAGCCCTGACCCCGTCCGGTTTTTTGGATAGCGAAGTAGCCCACCAGCACGGCGAAGAGGTTAGAAAAGCTCATGATCACCCCCACGGAGAGGCTCCAGGGGGCGGTGGTGGGGGTCAAATCCGCCAGCAGTAAAATAGTGGTATTCATTAAATGAGTTCTCCTAAATGGGGGCGTTAATTTTGATCGGCTGATGTCAGAATCCGAGGGGCATTATAGCAGTCCGGCTTGATTTCTCAAGGGACAGTCCTAGTCGTCGAAGAGCGCCTGAGTCATATAACGCTCCGCCCAGGCGGCGCCGAAGGCTTTCTCCAACACCCGGCGGGTTTTATCGTTTTGGCGCTGTTGACGACAGTAATTCTCCAAACCGAGACGATGGCGCTCCGTTTCCGCCTCTCCCAAGGGTTGGGCCAGATTCGCCTGTTGGCAATGGAGCGCCAAAAACGCCTCCGCCCGAGCCAGAAATCGGTCTTCTTCCTCGGCGCTCCGGGGACGAATAAAGAGACAATACTCGGAAAAAATATCTCCCCAGGGCGGCAGTTCCCGCGCGTCCTGAAAGGCGACGGGTTCCAGTTGAGCAAGGGTTTCGCGATAACCGGCCGGTAGCCGACCCTCCGGGAGAGTGGGGGATAGATCGGCGATGGCGGCGCTGACGCCCGCCGGGCCCGCTACTAAATCGCAACCAAACAGGGGCAACCCATACTCGGGGTAGGGAAACATGACGCAGTGGAGAATATCCAAGCTTTTACCCACTTTGGCTAGTTCTAGGTGCAATTTACGAAATTGGGGCGTTTGGTAACAGCAATTTTCGATCGCCAGTTTTTCCCCCTCTAGGCGCCCTTCGATATAGCCTAAGTCCTCCGGGAGGTCGTAGGCGCTCAGGGTTAGGCTGTCCCGCCAGCGCCGGAGGATGGCTTCCGCGAGACGCCCCATCAGGGGATGAAGTTGGGCGCGCATGGACGCCATGGGCAGGTCGGTCATGGGGAAAGGTTGAAAGAGCGGTGAATCGCGATCCATTATCGGGGATGGATCGCCCTGGAGACGCTTAGAGCCTCGACTATAATGGCGCTGATGATGAAAAGAGCTAACAGCCAGCGGGAAGTTACGTCATGGAACCGCGTTTACTCGATCTCGATAGCCAACTGCCCACCTCAGAGGAACTGCCCGACTCCGACGACACTCCCGTGGATAACGAAAATCAGAACACGATTCCCAACTGGCTCTTGGCGGTTCTGGAACAAATCTGGAAGCGCCGGGAGGATTGGTTCTTTGGCGTCGATATGGGAATCTACGACCGGGAGGGGCAAAGACGACGCGCGCCCGCGGTCATCCCGGACGGTTTCTTGAGCGTCGGCGTCCAGCGCCACAAACGGGAAGGGAGGGGGCGCCTCAGTTACGTCCTTCAGGAAGAACAGGAGATTTCGCCCCTGTTAGCGTTAGAGTTCGTCTCCAGAACCTACGGTCAAGAATATGGGGAAAAAATGGAGAAATACGCTCGCCTAGGGGTAAAGTATTACGTCCTCTACAATCCCGAATATTACCGCCGGGATCGGCGAGATCCTTTCGAGGTTTATCAACTAGACCCAGAGAGTCGGCGCTATCAGCGACAATCCCAGGAGCCGTTCTGGATTCCCGAAATTGGCCTAGGCATCGGGCGAGCGGAGGGAGAACTGGGGGGGATTTGGCGAGAATGGTTGGCTTGGCACGACGAGAGGGGCCAGCCCTATCCCCTGCCGGAACAGTTAATCGGACAATTGGAAGAGCGGTTGAACCGGATGGAACTAGAGTTAGCCCGAGAGCGCCGAGAAAAACTGCGCTTACTGGAGCGCCTACAAAGACTGGGCGTTGATCTGGATAATGAAGGAGAGACGGCGCCGTGAAGGAGAGGGTTAAACACATTAAAAAAGCGGGGGCGGCGCTGTTGCTCCCTTGCCTCTGGCTGGGAACGACTCATCCGGTCTTCGGCGCTTGTCCGGGGGAGTTGACCGACCTGATTCCTCCTCTGCTGGCGGATTTGCCCAGCTACGTCAATCGGGTGGCCCAGCGCCGTTTAGGGGCGGAACCCTTGCAAACTTATCTGTTAATCGCCGGAGAAGCGGATTTTAACCCCTTGCCTCTGCCTCAACGACAATTTCCGCCCCAGGCGCCGGACACCACCCGTCAGGTTTTTTTTACCACCCTAGAGCGGCATTACGACGAGGCGGGCTTAACCTCTCGCCAAAATTTTTATCGCTCTTTTTGGGTGGAAACGTCGGGGGGATGGCAGTTGGCGCTCCTCTACGGGCAATTGAACGCCGCGAAAACGAATCCTATACCGGAGCCGCCCCAATTTTTAAACGACAGCGACCTCGCCGAGGCCGTCCGTCTCTGGCTTCGGGATTGTCAGGCCCCGGAGAGCAAGAAGTCTTAACGGCGCCAGAGCGCGTCTCGGAGACTGTCCCCTAGACTATTAATACTCAAAACCGTTAGGAAAATGGCTAGGCCGGGAAAAAAGGCTAAATAAGGCGCCGTGTCGAGGTAATCCTTGGCGGCATAAAGCATCTGCCCCCAGGTCGGAACATCCGGGGGAAAGCCTAGGCCCAGAAAACTGAGGGTCGATTCGGCGATGATGGCGTTGCCCACCGCTAGGGTGGCGGCCACAATCAGGGTGTCTAGGACATTGGGCAAAAGGTGAAAAAGAATCAGACGGAGCGGACTGGCGCCGAGGGTTCGGGCCGCCTGCATAAATTCCATTTCTCGCAGTTTTAAAGACTGGGCCCTCACCAAACGGGCCAGGGTCATCCAATTCAAACCGCCAATCACGGCCACCACTAGGATAAAAACGCCCCATTGGGGAGAGACCAGCCCCGCCATGGGTTCTTTAAAGAGATAAACCGCGAGCAAAACCAAGGGAAGTTGGGGCAGAGCTTGGAATAACTCCGTCAGCCGCGTCAAGACCAGATCGAGCCAGCCGCCAAAAAAACCGGCGCTGAGACCCACCGCCGTCCCCAGAGTCAGGGACAGCAGCATGGCGGCAAAGCCCACCGCTAGGGAAATCCGTCCTCCGGTTAACAGCCGGGCCAGTTGGTCTTGCCCTAAATCGTTGGTGCCCAGCCAATGACTAGGGCTAGGGGGCGTTAGGCTTTGACCAAAGTCGATCTGGTCTAGGGAAATGGGGTAAAGCCAAGGCCCCGCGATCACCCCCAGAATGAGGCCCATGAGGATTCCCAAATTGAAAACCGTCCAGGGATTTTTTTGAGCAAACTTGCCCAAATTGGCCAAAAAAAGTTTCATTTTTCTAAACCACCAAAGCGCCGCCGCAACTGGAGCCGCTTCCCGCCGTACAGCCATAGCAATAATCGGCGGTCGCCACCGTTTGAATCAAATCGAGGGAACCCGCGGCTAGTAAATCCGCCACGGTTAAGGCGCGACCCTCCGGCGTCCGGGCCGGTAAATTTTCCATCTGGTTAAAATCGCAGTCGTAGAGGTTGCCCAGATAATCCACGGAAAGTTGGGGGCGGCACATCAGTTGGGGCACCGTGGCGGGATTATAGTTTTGGCCGAGAAAATCGAGGTAAGACTCGGCTAATCCTTGCCGTTCGAGGATCTGCCGGGCCCGACCGATGGGCAAGTTCGTTAACGTTAAAAGCCGGTTAAAGGCAATTTGAAAGTGTTGACTTAAATAGCGCCGATAATCCCGCTCTAAGTTAACTTGATTCGGCGATAAACGAAACTCGGCGGCGCTGTGGGGCAAGGGCGGATTATAAACCAGATCTAAAATTAAGCGGGGATCTTGCCCGTAGCCTAGGGCGTTGAGCCACTGGAGCGCCCGAATGGAATCGAGATAAACCCCCGCTCCCCGTTGCCGCTCCACGTTTTCCGGGAGATAACAGGGTAAGGAGGCCACCACCCGGACTTGGTTGGCCGCCAAATAGCCGGGCATATCCCCATAACCCGCCTCGAAAAAAATCGTTAAATTAGACCGGACAATCACCGCTTTCCCCCGGCGCCGACCCGCTTCCACCAGTTCCCGAAAGCCCCGTCCCATCTCCGGCGCGCCTCCGGTTAAATCCACCGTTTCAATCTGGGGAAAGCGTTCGATGACCGCCACTAACTGGTTGACCAACTCCGCTGTCATTTCCTCCGTCCGTTTCGGCCCCGCCTCCACGTGGCAATGGCTACAGGCTAAATTACAGCGCCGTCCCAGGTTAATCTGCAAGGTTGTAATCCGGCTTTTGCTGAGAGCGGCGCCGATAGTTAAGCCAAATTTTATCGCCAAACCCTTTTCACTCCCTAACGATAAGTGCGTCCCATTCTAGAGCGTTCCGTCGGCGCCGGGGCGGAAAAGCGGCGCTAGGATGGCCAAAACGACGCCCCGTTATCCCTCGACGTTAAACAGAATTGGCCATGGACAATTACCGACTGTTGATCGACCTTCATCTCCGTAACGCTCGCCAGGGGCCGGGGGGCGAGGCGGAGACCCTGCGGGCGCTGGATTTGTGTCGGCTTGATCCAAATAAGCCCTTAAAAATCGCCGATCTGGGTTGCGGAACCGGCGCTTCGACTTTGTTGCTGGGGCGACATTTAAACGCCCAGATTACGGCGGTGGACTTTCTGCCGGCGTTTCTGGAGGCGTTAAAGACGCGGGCCGCTCAAGGAGGTCTGGGGGAACAAATCGCGACCTTAGTCGGCGACCTAGAGAATTTACCCTTTGCCGACGAAGAGTTGGATCTGATTTGGTCTGAAGGAGCGATCTACAATATTGGCTTTGAACAGGGGCTGAAGGACTGGCGTCGGTATTTAAAACCGGGGGGACTGCTCGCGGTGTCGGAGATTACCTGGATAACCGATTCTCGACCGGCGGCAATTCAAACCCATTGGGAGAACGAATACCCGGAAATTAATCTAGCTTCCGCAAAAATTACGGCGCTGGAAAAGCAGGGTTACTCTCCCATGGGCTATTTTGTTTTGCCGGAGAACTGCTGGTTAGAGAATTATTATCAACCGTTGCAGGAGGAATTTGAGGCGTTTCTGAAACGCAATAAAAACGGCGAAGAGGCTCGAAGGATAGTGGAAGCGGAGCGAAGGGAAATAGAACTCTATGAAAAGTACAAAGACTATTACAGTTACGGTTTTTATATTGCCAGAAAGACGGCTTGAGCTAGACCCTAAGCGCCGTTTTGCCAAAAGCGCCGGATAGCGGCCTGGAGGGTGCTTAATCTTTGGTAAATTTGCTGGCACTCGGCGATGACCAGATTGTAATTTTTTAAATAAATTTGGGTCGCGGTTCGCTCCTGTTTTTGGCTCAGTTCCTCTAAGCGCCGGCGCTGTTGAGTCTGATGGTAGGTTTGCAGGTTCTCCAGCGCCGTTTCCAAGTCCGTCAGGGGCGCCGGGGCGGTCTGGGTTTCCAAAGCGGCGCCGAGATTGGCCAAGGTTTGACAGGTTTGCGATTGAAACTGAATCAGCGGAGCGGGGGCCGGAGCGCCGGAGCTTTGTTCTAGATGACTAACCAGAACCGTTAAGCCCCGCCCTAGTCGGGGAATGTAATTGGCGATAGTAACGGCGGGTTCTTGGGTTTCCGGGTCGGCGCTGGGGTCGTTGAGGAGGCGGTCGAGGGCGGCCTGCATAGCCGTCGAGGCCAAACGGGAGCGGGTGCGAGCTTGCTCCAAGGCCTCTAGGGGCAAGGGTTTCTGGGCGCTTAAGCTGGGGGCGAGGAGTTGAAAATAGTCGCGAACCGCCGTCAGCGCCGTTTGGGCCGCCTCGGCGAAGCGGAGATCTTCCGGGTGGCGGAGAAAGCCAAAACTGAGGAGAAAGGCCAGGCCGGCGCCGATGAGGGTGCAGAGGATTCGGGCGCCCAAAGCCTGATCCGCCAGGGGATGGGGCGCGATTTCCTGAACAATCAGGGCGAAGGCGGTGATAAAAAAGACCGCTAGGCTGTAGTGAAAACGCAGGAGCGCCAAGGCGACGGAAATGGAGACAATGCCCAGTACGGTTAAGATAACCGGGTCGGTCACGGTTTTCAGCGCCCAGGAGACCGCCGCGGCGCCGAACAGGGTTCCCAACAAACGATTGCAGAGGCGCTGGAAGGTGAGGCTAAAGTCCGGCTTGAGGACAAAAATCAGGGTCAAGCTAATCCAGTAACCAAAGGGGATAGCGAAGGCGTGGGCGATCCAGGTTCCCGCCACGCCCCCCAGCCCTAAGCGTAGCCCGTGGCGGAAAAGGGGGGAGGCGAGGCTAAAGTTGGCGCTTAAGGGTTCCTGCCAAGCGGAGGCGGGTTCTAAGGGCGCCGGCGTCGGGGCGGCGCCGGTAAAATGATGGGGCTTCGCTAATAATCGAGCGGTGGCGAGGGTCTCTTCCAGTTGGCTTTGGAGCGCGGTTAAGGTTTGGGTCAACTGGCCGATGGCGACGCGGCTGTTGTAATCCTCCAACGTGTCCGTCGAGACTCGGCGCTGGAGGTCTTCCTGTTGCTCTAGGGCTTGGATGAGGCGGAGCGCTCTGCCTAAATCAGGGTTAAGGGTTTTCCCTAACGTCATCTGGGCTAAATCCGCGGCTAACTCTGCTAGGGACTCCAACAAATCCGACATTAAAATTTCCGCCGTTCGCAGTTGGGGTAAATCGTGGAAATGCAGAATTTCCTGCAAAAGCAGAAAGCTTTTAAGTAACCGCTCGCTATCCTCAATCAAAACAATCAGCAACTCCCGCAACTGGCTCTGGCCCCAACCGCCTCGACGGGTCAGGGCCACCAAGCGCCGGGCTTCGAGTAAATTCTGCCGCAGTTGAGCCAGGGGCGCTTCCATCTGGGGCGGCTCCTGGTTTAAATCGCTCTGGGCCAAGGTTCTCAGATAACGGCTTAAACTCTGAAAAATCTGGGCCACCCCTTGCCGGAGGGGTTGATTGGGCAGAAAAGGCCAAATCAAGAGCGCCAGCAGGAGTGCCCAGGCGCCCCCAATGGCGACGGCGAAGAGGGTTTGCAGGCCGCCGGTTTCCCCCGCTAGCCCTAACAGGAGGGAAAATCCCAATACCAGACCCACCATGGCGCCGGGTTCCCCGAAAACCGTTAAATAACCGGCGCCAAAGAGGCCGAGACCGACGCTCCCTAACATCAACCCCAAGTGGTCTTGCGCAAAATAAGCCGCGCCCAGCGCCAGCGCCGCCGCGCCCCAGGCGCTTAGCAGGGTTATTCCCCGAATCCAGTACAAGCCCCCCACATCCGCCAGCAGGATCATTTGGGCGAAAAAACCGGCGCTCAGCCCCCAACTCGGCGCGCCCCAGGCCAAACCGGCGCCGTAGGGTAGAGCCATGGCTAAAAAAGTCCGCAGACCCCGACCCAGATCGACGGCGCCGCCGGGACGGGCGAGAAACGCGAGACGTCGCGGTAGAACAAGTCCCATAATCGGGCGTCGGCAATGAAGGATGGCGTTATTTTAAACGCTTGGGTGGGTCGTTCCGCCGGTCTAAGACCTGGTACAACACTGGAATCACGATTAAACTCAAAGAAGAGGAGGTTAATAACCCGCCGATAATGGCCACCGCCATGGGTTGCCGCAATTCGGCGCCGGCGCCGAGACCCAACGCCAGGGGAAGCATGCCTAGAATGGTCGAAGCCGTGGTCATTAAAATCGGTCGCAGGCGGGCCCGACCCGTCGCCGTCAGCGCCGTTGTCCGGTCGAAACCCCGGCCCCGCAGTTGATTAACGTACTCCAGCAGAAGCACCGCGTTTTTATCCAACAGTCCGAGGAGAAAAATTAAGCCAATCAGGGAAATCATGCCAAAGTCGCTTTGGGCGAGCCACAGCCCCAACAGAGCGCCGACGAGGGAAAGGGGCAGGGAGAGCGCGATGACGATGGGTTCGAGGGGACGGCGAAAGACGGCGATAAAAATAGCTAACATCCCCCCCAGGGAAAGCAGAAGCGCCGCGGCGAATTCCCCAAAGATTAAATCGACCCGGGCCGATTCGCCTTGTAATTTAAGCTCAACGCCGGGAGGCAGAAAACCGCTCTCGGCTAAATCTTCCACCTGGTCCGTAATTTCCCCCAGCGCCGCCTCCGGCAAGAGATTGGCGCTCAGGTAAACCGCTCGTTGTCCCTGATAGCGCTCGATTTGTTCGCCCTGATGGCCCGAGAGTTGCGCTTGGATCAAACCCGGTAGGGTCTCTAGCCGGCTCTTAAGTTTCTCGGCGCTGTCCCTGAGTCGGTCTAAATCCTCCCCCACCAGCGCCACCTTAAGGGGGCTATCGTCCCCGGTTTGGACAAAGGGAATATCCTCCACCCGTTGGCTGACCCTGGGCAGAACCGGTAAACTTTCCCGGATTTGTCCCTGAACCTGGGCCGTGGTTTGTTTCCGGTCGCCCTTGAGCTTGACGTAGATCCGCCCCCGGAGGGGATCGCCCTGGGCGCCGATGAGGGTAAATTGCTCCGCCACCTCGGGATTCGCCGCAATCACCGGCTCCAGTTTTTGGGCCACCCGGCGCCCCCGCCGTAGCAACGCCGCCTGGGGGTTAGCCGCCAGTTCCTCCACCCAGGCGAAGGCGCCTGGGGAAGTCGTTGGGGTTTTACGCTCCTCGGAAACGGCGCCGAGAGTCGCGCGGGGCGCGTCGGAACGAAAGACGACGTTAAATTCTCCCCGGTCGAGGCTGGGGACAAAGCCCTGGGGAATGAGGGGAATCAAGGCAAGGCCCGCGACTAGGCTTAAAACCGCTAGGGTCAGAACGGTTCGGGGGCGCCGGAGAGACCCGCCTAAAACCCGGACATAACCCTCCGTTAAGGCGGCGAGCCAGGAGGACTCGGCCACCGGCGCCGGGCGGGGCCGCAACCACCAGACCGCTAACACCGGGGAGAGGGTGCGGGCCACCAGCAAGGAAAAAATCACCGCCGCGGAGACGGTAATGGCGAAGGGGCGAAAAAACTGTCCCAGGGTGCTCCCCAAAAGAGCGATGGGTAAAAAGACCACCACAATGGTTAAAGTGGTGGCCGTGACGGCGACGCCAATTTCCTCGGTGGCCTTCAGCGCCGCGGTTCTCGGGTCTTCCCCCGCTTCTAAATGGCGGGCGATATTTTCCACATCCACAATGGCGTCGTCCACCACAATGCCGATGACCAGCGCCAAGGCCAGAAGGGTTAGGGTTTCGAGGTTAAAACCCAATAGAGCCATGACAATGAAGGTTCCCAAGAGAGAAAGGGGAATGGCCAGGGCGCTAATGAGGGTGGCCCGCCAACTCCGTAAAAAGGGGTAAATGACCAGAATAGCTAAAATAACGGCGCCGCCTAGGGCTTCTAAAGTAGCCGTCACCGCTTCCCGGATAAAAGGCGCCGGACTCTCCGCCAAGGTCAGGGTGATTTGCGGATGGTCTCTTTGCAGGGTTTCTATTCGCTGGGCGGTTTCCGCCGCCACTTCTAGGGTATTGGCCGTCGCCGCTTTCACCACTTGAACCGCTAGAACGTCTTCTCCCTGAAAACGAGCCAGGGCGGGGGGATTAAGGGCCGGCGCCGTTTCTGAATCGGGGGGGCGAAAAGCGCCGTCTCCCAGAAGATTAACGGTTAAAACGCCGGGCAAACCCTCCAGGTCAGGGATTAAAGTCTCCTTGGCCCATTGCGCTAAGGTCTCCAGATCTAAGTCCTGACTCCCCAGCGCGTAGGTGGCGGCCACGGACTCGTTTAAATCCAGGGGAATAATCTTAAGCTCGTCCGCCGGCACGACCGTTTGACCCGCCAGCGCCGTTTTCACCCGCTCCGTCGCTTCCGTTAACGATCCTCCGGCGCTAAAGGCGGCGCTAATCACCGTCTGGCCGGGATAACTGGAGGCGTAAAGGGTCGCGTCTTCCAACTTCAATAACGGCGCTTCCAGGGGAATGGTCAATAATCGCTCCGTTGCCTCTGCTGTGGGGGTCTTGCCCTGGGCTTGAACGATGACCACCGGAAAACTCACCTCCGGGAAAAGGCCGTATTTCAAGGAACCGAGCGCCAATAAGCCGGCCAGCGCCGCGCCAAGCCACAGCCCCACCGTTAGCCGGGGGTGGCCGATGGCCCAGCGGGAAAGATTCCAACGAGAACCCAGGGGAAGTGACATAAAGACCTAGGAGGATGTTTAGAAAATCCTGATAGCGGTTTGCAGACTAGTGAGCACGACGTTTGTTTGCCCTCATCCTCCAGCCCCTTCTCCCTCCTTCGGCTACGCTCAGGGAACGGGAGAAGGGGAGCCAAAACCCTCTTTACATTCAAATATCTAAGTTTGGAGAATCAAATTAACTTGCGGGTTGAGGGGGCAGTTTACGGATTTCCGAGTAAAAGGCGCTGTGGATCGGCGCGGTTCCCTGATGAATCAGACAAGTGCGCAGACGGAGATTAGGACTGGCAAACCAAATACGCTCTTCGGTTTTAACGTCCCCGCTTTCCAAGAGATAGGCCAACCCTTCGTCTTCCCCCAACTCGTAGGCGCCGCTCAAGCCAGTTTCCCGCCCCGGCAACGGCGCTCGCCACAACCGCCCGGCGCGGGGAGAGTCCGGCAGAAAGACCGAGTGAACCGCGCCCGTTTTTTTCGGCTTGCCCCAATCTCCCGTTGTCTCCCAAGTGAGCTTGAGGATGAGTAAATCCGGCGAGGGGCCATAGCCCTCCGCGGCCAGAGCGGCGCTTAGGTCTGGCTCCAACTGGGAGGAAACCTCCGCCACAATCTCGGATTTATGACTCTCCGCCGTCTGGGAACCAAAGGCGTAGCGGGTGCGTTGGGAAAACCATTTTCCCGCGCAAAGATGCAAAAACTCGGGTAAATCCATGGATAAGGTCAGCTTGAGGGCGAGGAAAAAAGCCTGGAACGCTCCATTATAAAGGACAAACCCCCCCAAACCGGGAGGGTTGTTTCAAGCGCCGAGACCTCTAGCCAGAGGCGGTCAGACCTTCGGGAGCGGAGAATAAATACTGGAATTCTCTATTGGAGCGAGGGATTAATAAGGAAACTGAGCGAGGGAGGAGAGGCAATGGCCCATCAGGAAATAGACCACAATCATCGCGGCGGCGGCCGAAGCCACCAGGGTTCCCGCCAACATCAGGGAAAATTCCTGTTGTTCCACAGCCTGTTGCATCAGGTGGAGTGACCAGGCCACCAGCGCAACATCAAAGAGGAGAATGGGAACCAGCATTTTGTTAAGGGGATTGTTAAATTTTGTAAACTTTTCTTCATTTTAATCCACTTTTGGGGGATGGCAAGGGGAAATACGGAAATTTAACCTTTTCTAAAGATCCGCCCCCAAACCTTGCTTGGACTGGCTTTGACCCTAATTTAAACGTCTGGAGGCGCATCTGTAAAATTACGTAGACAACTGGGGTCTTAGTCGCAAAAACGCCGAATAACCCTGAAGTTCGGGACTGCTCACAGCGCCGTCGCGACCGAGGGAGCGGATGGAGCCTGATTAGACTCCCTCTGAGAGCGCGAACGCGCGACTTTCCCGGAGGGACGAAAATTTTTTAGCATAGGCAAAGAGATTTAACCCAAACGAACCCACCAATGCCGCATTCTTCCTTCCCTTGGCGCCGGGGCGTCCTGGCCTTGACCGCGATCCTCCTCAGCGCCGCTCTCTATTTTGGCTTCCAGAGCCAAGGCGTCGCGACCTCCCTAGAGACCCAGGCAAAGCAGTCCCTTTCTTTGGAAACGGCGCTGAGCAACGGCAAACCAACCCTGACGGAGTTTTACGCCAACTGGTGTCGCAGTTGCCAAGCCATGGCTCCCAGCCTGGCGCGATTAAAACAGGATTATGGCGACCGCGTCAACTTTGTCATGCTCAACGTCGATAACGGCAAATGGCTCCCGGAAGTGTTGCGCTACCGAGTGGACGGCATTCCCCACTTCGTCTTTCAGGACGGAACCGGGAACCCTGTGGCCCAAGCGGTGGGGGAATTGCCCCAGGAGATCATGGCCGCCAACCTCGCGGCGCTGATGGCGGGGGAACCCCTGCCCTACGCCCGTTCCGAGGGGCGGACTTCGCCCCTCCAGGAGACCTCGACTCCAGCCGCTTCTTCAGATCCCCGCAGTCACGGAGCGCCGATGAAGCCTTAGTTTTTTTGATCGGCTAAAACCGCCGCCGTCACCTTCTCCGGCGCCGGCTGGAGGTGGTCGTACCGCCAGGTAAAGGCGCCGACGCCGAGGGTGGCGGAGCGCAATTCCACGATAAAGTTCTGCATTTCCGCCTGGGGCAGATAGGCCGACACCCGGTCCCAGCCTTTCCAGTCGGGGCGAGGCTCGTAGCCTAAAATTTGTCCCCGGTGGCCGCTGGCCAGTTGCAAAACTTTGGCCGTAAATTCTCCCGGCGCCGAGACCACCACGGTTAAAACCGGCTCCAGGAGCAAGGGTTCAGCCTTGGCCATCCCTTCCGTCATGGCGATGCGGGCCGCCTGTTTAAAGGCCTGCTCGGAACTATCGACGCTGTGGTAGGAGCCGTCGGTTAAAGTCACGCCGATATCCACCACCGGAAACCCTAAGGGCCCCTTGACTAAATAATCCCGCACGCCCATTTCTACGCCGGGGATGTATTGTTTCGGCACCACGCCCCCCACGATGGTTTCTCGGAAGCTAAAGCCCGCGCCCCGTTCCTGGGGTTCGATGGTTAAATGGACGTCCCCAAAGGCGCCGTGGCCGCCGGTTTGGTGTTTATAGCGCCCTTGGATTTGCACGGATTTACGGATCGTTTCTTTATAGGGCGTATGGGGCGCCTGGGTGACCAGGGGCAGATTATATTTGCGCCGCAGACGATCCAGCGCCACCTGTAGATGGATTTCTCCCTGACCCCAGAGGATCACCTCCTGAGTCTCCTCCCGTTGCTCCCAGGCGAGGGAGGGGTCTTCTTCCAACAGTTTTCCTAAGGCGGCGCTCAATTTAACCTCGTCCTTACGGTTTTCGGGCGCGATGGCTAGGGCGTAAACCGGCTCTAGAACCGGCGCCGTTGGGAGAGGCTCTGGGACGGGAACCGGAGAAAGGGTCTCCCCGGTTTTCACGCCCTCCATCCGTCCTAGGGCCACGATTTCCCCCGCCTCCGCGGTTTGTTGAGACTGCTGTTGAGCGCCGAAGAGACGATAAATCCCCCCCGGTCGGACGCCGTTTAAGGCGACGCCTTCCGTTAGGGTTCCTCGCCAGACCCGGACGAGGGACAGTTTGCCGCCCTGGGGCGAAAAGTAGGTTTTGAGAACTTGAACAACGGGTTCGCCCGCCGCCGTCAACCCCCGCCGCTTCGCCGTGACCGCCGGTTCCGGCGCTTCCGTCGCCAAAACATCCAACAGGGGAAGAGAGCCAAAGTCCCGCTCCGCGACCCCCAGCAAGACCGGCACAATTAAATCGGCGCCCAGTTCCGCTTTGAAGTCGGCGGTAATTTCTCCTTCGGGCGGCTGAATATCCTCTAACAGCTCTTCCAAAAGATGGTCGTCAAACTCCGCCAGCGCCTCTAGCATCTCTTGACGGGTTTCCTGTTCTTCCGCGGCCAACTCCGGGGGCAAGGGGGCGGGGTCCGCGGGCCCGTCGAGGTGATAACGGTAGGCTTGCTCGGTAATGAGGTCGATGTAACCCACCAGATTTCGCTCTTGATAAATCGGGTACTGCTGGGGCACCAGAGGACGGCTGGAAACGGTCTTCAGCGCCTGAAGGATTTCCCGAAAGCTGTTTTTAGCCCGATCCATTTTGTTGAGAAAAACGAGATGGGGGATTTCCCAATCGTCCAAAAACTTAAACACCGGCGCTAAGGTCAAGACGCGGCTGACGTCCGCCTCGCAGACAATAACCGCCGTTCCCGCCCCGATTAAGGCGTTGGCGGCCTCTTGGGCGAACTCGATGGAGCCGGGACAATCTAGGAAAGTAAACCGCAAGTCTTGACGCTCCAAACTGGCGACCCCCACCTCCACGCTCATCTGCCGCTCTTTGGCCTCGGCGCCGGCGTCGCTTACCGTTGTCCCGTCTTTGACGGAGCCTTTGCGAGCGAGAGCGCCGCCGACCCAGAGCAGGCTCTCCAATAATGTCGTTTTACCGCTACCGTAGGGCCCCACTAGAGCCACATTGCGAAGATTGGCGCTGACTGCTGGACTCGTCGTCATAGATTTTCGTTGAACCGAATTGAAGTGCTACTGTGAGCCTAGCCTAGATAGCCGGTCGCGGCGCGGGTTATTGGGTCGGGGGATTAACGATAATCGGCGCTTTGAATGTCCCGCAGACGGGCTTCCGGGCGCAGAAAGCGGTCGAGTTGGGCTTCAAAGAAGGCCCGATTTTTAGCCAAATGACGGGGGTTAGCATCATCCAAAGGATACAACAGCGCCGTCCGTAGGGCTTGAATAACGGCGGAGGTGACGTTGTACATGGAGCGCTGGAAGGTGATTCCCAGTTGCACTAACATATCGTCCTCCCCCCGGCAGTGGCGCTGGTAATACTCAATCAAGTAAGGGGGGAGAAAATGATACATGTCGTCCATCAAGAGGGTGGGGGGAATGCCCGCGGTGCCCACCGGAAAGACGTCGGCGTAGAGAATGCCGTAATGAAAGTCCTTTTGCTCCGCCGGAACTTGGCCAGCTTGAGCGTTGTAGGATTTCGTGCCCCGGAAGGGCGCCGTGCGGTAAAAGACCGCCTCCACGTAGGGTAGCGCCGCCTCGTAGAGCCAAGTAAAGCCCTTGGATTTGGGGATAATCTCGAACCATTCTCCGCGGATATTGACCCGGTGGTAAATGGGGCGCCCGGCGATGGCAAAGATGCCGTTAACCAAGAAATTCATGGCGTCCGGCACGCCTTTAAAGCCGCCTTCGTCGTAAATGTCCGACATCTCGAAAAAGACCGGCGCCATTACTTCCCAAAACAACCCCAAATTGGCGTAATAGGACAGTTGCCGGACTTGCTCTAAGAAAAGGTCGGGAAAAAGGGTGTAAAGCGCCAACATGGGCGGGTTAAATTTAAAATAAGCCCGGATGGCCCGGTCAGCGTTCGCCTTATATTCTTCGCTGTCCAGGTAGGCGTCAAAGAGACCCATACCCATATCTCGCCCGTGCCAGAGCATGGCCTGCATACAGGCCTCGGCGAATTCCATGTTGATCCGGTCGTGCCAGAGGTGATGGAATAGCTTGGGCATGGGGCGGGTTTTGCCCTTGGCCATAAACTCCAGTAGCTCCGGGTGGGCCGTGGCCGGCCCCCGCCAAATCCGCAGGTCGGCGCCGTCGCCGGCGTAGTGGTTGGGGAGATCCAAATATTTCTGGGGCAGAAAATATTTAAAGAAGGGCAGGGGATTGAGGAAAACTTCCTCGGCGATATAGAGCAAATCCCGCCAGTAAAAATCCATCGGCACGGCGTAGGCCTTGTAAATGCCGATAATCTGCATCAAGTTTTCCGGGGTGTCCGGCAACATGGAACCCCCCGCTTCCAGACGGTGGATCACCTCCGCGAAGGGATGGTTGGAGGGGGGCAATTTCGGCGGCGCTAGGGTTTCAGGCATAGGTGAAGAGTAAAACTAACGATCTACAGATCCCATGATGATGTCGATACTGCCGAGGATGGCCATAATATCCGCCACCTTTACGCCCTTGAGGATATGGGGCAGAATTTGTAGGTTATTAAAATCGGCGGAGCGGATCTTCCAGCGCCAGGGAAAGACGTCGTCGTTGCCCTGGATAAAAATACCGATTTCCCCCTTGCCGCTTTCCAAGCGGACGTAGTGCTCGCCCTTGGGAATTTTAAAGGTGGGCGCCACTTTCTTGGCGATGTACTGATATTGGAACTCGTTCCACTGGGATTTTTTCCCCTCCGCCAGGCGCTTGGCCTCCAGATTTTCGTAGGGGCCGCCGGGAATGCCCTTGAGGGCTTGGCGGATAATCTTCACCGATTCCCGCATTTCCCGGACGCGCACCAAGTAACGGGCGAAGCAATCCCCGGCGGTTTCGTAGTGAACGTCCCAGTCAAAATCGTCGTAGCATTCATAGTGGTCCACCTTGCGCAGATCCCACTTGACCCCAGATCCCCGGAGCATGGGGCCGGAAAGCCCCCAGTTAATGGCCTCTTCCCGACCGATGGTGCCCACGCCCTCCACCCGGCGCCGAAAAATGGGATTATCGGTGATCAGTTTTTCGTACTCGTCCACCTTGGGCAGGAAGTAATCGCAAAAGTCTTCGCATTTATCAATCCAACCGTAGGGCAGATCCACCGCCACGCCGCCAATGCGGAAATAATTATTGTTGATTAAACGCATTCCCGAGGCGGCTTCCCAGAGGTCGTAGATCATCTCCCGCTCCCGGAAGATATAGAAGAAGGGCGTCTGAGCGCCGACGTCCGCCATGAAGGGGCCCAGCCAGAGTAAATGGTTGGCGATGCGGTTCAACTCCAGCATGATCGCCCGGATATACTGGGCTCGCTTCGGCACTTCGATATCGGCTAATTTTTCCGGCGCGTTGACGGTGATGGCTTCGTTGAACATCCCGGCGGCGTAGTCCCAACGGCTAACGTAGGGGACATACATCACATTGGTGCGACTCTCGGCGATCTTTTCCATGCCCCGGTGCAGGTAACCGATGACCGGCTCGCAATCGACCACGTCCTCCCCGTCCAGGGTGACGATTAAGCGCAACACCCCGTGCATAGAGGGATGGTGGGGCCCCATGTTGAGGACCATGGGTTCGGTTCTGGTTTCAATCTTGGACATAACCTAAGCGGCGCCGCGGGGAGAGGGTTTCACTGCCAGCGATCATAAATCATCCCTGGGGTCTGGGCAAGGTATCGGGCTTGATGGATTGGGAGCCGGGGGGGGAACGCTTCCTTGCCCTTGACACTGCCCACTGTTACTGTACGCTAAATTGCCGGATAAAATGAAGTGAATCCCAATTGAGAAACGGCTCTTGACCCTCGGTATTTTACAAGCGGAGAAAAAAATGTTTGCCGTCCCGAATCACGCCCCCAAATTAACCCCTACTGAATATTTCGCTTGGGAAGAGCAACAATTAGACCGCCACGAATATATCAATGGTGAAGTCTATGCCATGAGCGGAGGAACTCGAAATCATAGCCGGATTAGCTTAAAACTTGGCGCTTTACTGGACCGTCACTTATCCAATAGCAGTTGTCAGGTTCTTAATTCTGATTGTCGAGTGAAAATGATTGAAACGAATGACTACACCTATCCTGACGTCAGTGTTACCTGCGATCCTAGAGACAGAGAAACAACGCAATATATTACCTATCCTTGCTTAATCGTCGAAGTCCTGTCTGCCAGTACCGAAGCCTATGACCGTGGCAATAAATTTTTTCGCTATCGTCGGAACCCGCAATTACAGGATTATGTCCTAGTCAGTTCCGAAGGTATCGCCATTGATATTTATCGTAAAAATGAGACTGGAGGCTGGGAAATCATAAACTATAGAGCAGGCGACGCCGTAGAATTACAGTCCATCAACTTGATCTTTCCCATTGAGCAAGCCTATCGTGGGATTGATTTTTCAGAAGATCCCACTGAACTTCCCCCATCTGTATTACCCTGAGCAAACCGATCGCCCACTCAGGAGACTGAGGCCGAGTCAGGCAAATAGAGTTAACCGGAGCTTGTTCGCCATCTACCCAGACTCGCCATAGCAAACAATTAAGCTTTTAATAGTCAGAAATTACAGTTCCTCGCAATTCTTTGTTGTTCCCCACCACCAGGGTCACCCATTGATCGGGTTGGAGATACTGCTGGGCCACCCGTCGCACATCCTCGATGGTGGTCTCTTTTACCCGGCGCTGGTACTCGAAGATGAAATCCTGGGGATAGCCGTAGTAGTCGTAGGTCATCAAGCGCCCCAGGGTTTGTTGGGGTTTTTCAAAGTTAAAAATAAAGGAATTGAGAATAGACTCCTTGGCGTAGGCCAATTCCTTTTCCGTAATCGGCTCCGTCCGTAGGCGCCGGATTTCCGTCTTTAAGGCGTCGATAAATTGGGTCGCGGTTTCCGTGCGAGTCTGACCCCCGGCTACAAAAGTTCCGGGATAATCGAACCCCGGTTGCCAGCGCCCGGAGACGGAGTAAGCTAAGCCTTTTTGGGAGCGGAGGGTGTTAAATAAACGGCCGCCAAAGCCGTTCAAAACGCCGTTCATCACCATCAGCGCCGGATAGTCGGGACTATCAATCCGCCCCCCCAGTTGTCCGAGGAAAACATTGCTTTGGGTCAGTTGGGGTTGCTCTACCAGAAAAAGTTGATTTTTTTGAGCCTGAGCGGCGCCGGGAGGTTGCAGTTGAGGTTTCCCCGCGGGAGGAACCCAAGCGCCAAAAACCTCGTTAATCCGTTCCTTCAGCGCGGCGCTTTGGAAATCCCCCACAATGCCGAGGATCATTTGGTCGGGACGGACGTAGGTTTGATGAAATTGGATCAGATCTTCCCGTTGAATGGCGTCCAAGGTGGCGTACTCCACCGTGCGGGCGTAGGGACTGCCGGCGCCGTAGATCAACTTATTCAATTCCCGCCCGGCAATATTCCCTGGATCGTCGTTGCGGCGGGCAATGGCGCCCCGAAGTTGGGTCTGGGCCAGCGCCACCTGTTCCGGGGCGAAGACCGGTTTTTGTAAAATTTCCCCGAAGACGCCTAAAATCCAATCCCCGTCGGCGCTGAGGGCGTCAAAACTGGCGGAGCCAGAACTAAGGCCAATACTGGTTTCAATGGCCGCGGCCCGGGACTCTAGCTCTCGGTTTAAGGCTCCGGGGGAGTAAGTCGGCGTGCCTCCGGTGCGCATAACCGTTCCCGTTAAGCTGGCCAAACCCGTCTTCTCGGCGGGTTCCCAACGAGCGCCGGCCCGGAAGAGCGCCGTGCCTCGGATGAGGGGCAGAGTAGAATCCTCGATCAGGTAAACCGTTAAACCGTTGGGCAGAACATAGCGCTCGTACTGGGGCAGTTGAATTTCCGGCAGGGGCGGAAATCGCAGTTCGTCAAAGGGCAAGGCTTTCTCTCCCTGGGCCTGGGCGGGGTGAATGAGCAAAGTTAACAAAAGCGTAAGGCTCAGGAGGACGCTCCAGAGAAGGGGTTTTCGGCGCTGGGGGGCTGGCATTCCTAGAATTGACTCAAGATTGCCCTATCATAGCGGTTACTCTGGGACAGAGATATAGTAAAGCCGCCACTTTAACGAAAGCGACAATCTAGTACCGACGATCAATCTCACCGGCTCGGGGGTTTACCGGACTTCGGCGCTATCGCCGTTGATAGTTTCTTTGTCTAACCTTTAAGAACGTTGTCCCCCATCGCTCCGGCTGTGGGGGATGGTACATTGCGAGTAACGGCAGTAACGGCGCCGCGGACTAAGACAAGGCGAAATTCCCTTGACTCAAGACTCCGGTTAAACCGTTGGTCGCCAACTCCACAATGGCGTCCCCGCTCCCTTGGAAACCGGCTAAGACGTCGTTGATGGCGATGAATGTCCGAGCGCCGTAGGTAAATTGAGCGACGTCGCCTGGGTTGGCCAACACGTCCGGGGTTAACAGCGCCTGTAGATCCGCTTCTTTGAGACGGGCCACATTGCCCGCGTTGGCGGTAAAGAGAGTCGGCAAGGTTTTGACCACAAATCGGTCTTCATTGGCGTTGAAGTCGGCGACTTTATCAAAGCCCGATAGTAGGGAATCTTCCAACTTCGTATAGGAAAATCGGTCGTTCCCCGGGCCGCCCCGGACAATATCCTTATCCAACCCGCCTACGAGCAGGTCGTTACCGGCGCCGCCGTTGAGAGAATCTTTCCCCAGACCGCCCCGGAGCGTGTCGTTCCCCGCTTTGCCGCTGAGCAGATTTTTACCGTTGTTGCCGGTGAGGACATTATCCCCGGCGTTCCCGCTCCCGTTAATATCCCCTGTCCCGCTTAGTTTCAGGTTTTCCACCCCGGCGGGTAGGGTCGAGGTCACAAACGCCTGCCAGGTATCCGTGATGACGACCTGACCGGCGCCGGCGTTGGGATCTAGGGTCGCGTTAACCGGGTCGGAGAGCGTCACCAGAAACGCCTCGTCTCGTTCGTTCAAAGCGTCGTTAATAATGGGAATGCTGATAGTGCCCGTTTGACTATTGGGGGCGATGGTCAAAGTTCCGGTCTGACTTTGATAGTCCTCCCCAGGAAGGGCGTTAAGGGGAGTCGTCGTATAGTTAACAGTAACGGGCAGGTTAAAGAGACCGTTAAGGCTGACGGTTAGGAAAGCCGTGTTATCTAAACCTTCGACAACGGTCGCGTTGTTGATGGCTAGAGTTGGCAGTTCAACGACGACATTGCTAGTGATGGAGAGCGATAACTCTGTTGAATCACAATAATCAATGTTGTTAATATCGACAATAAAATAAAGCAACTCTCCTTGATTCATAGACAAATCGGAAAAAGAAAAACTCTGAGACTTATCAGGAAAAGCTTCCCCAACCGATCCAGACTGTAGAGTTTCCGACCCTTTATCAATAAACCAATTAACACCATCTCCAAAGGAAGAGTCAATATCCCGGAAGAAACCCTCTACGTCAAATAAACCGCTAAACGGCGCTTTCCAACCCACAATAGCATATTGATCATAAGTCGGGTGCATATTAATCGTTCCTTTTGGCCAATCCCATACACTCCAACTCGGCTCATTTTAATGATATCTACACCGCTTGAATTAATAGAAATATAGGGAAGATAGCCATTATCCCGCCACTGTTGAACATTACCAACATCAAAATAAATATGAGTAAACTCAACGTCTGGCACAAACTCAGACAATAAATCATAAGTTGCTGGGTTATGAGTTAAACTTGTGCTTCTCAAGAAATACCAAACATCGCTATTTCCATAAGTGTCCGGATTTGGATTAAGCTGATTAGGAACAATTAAGAAATCTTCCGCTAAGTTCCACTCGTATACTAAACTTTGGGGAGCACTCAGAACAGACTCAGACATATCGGCGCTCATAGCACACCTCCCAATTCTGGGCATATATCCTTATTGTATCCCCGTAAAATTAGTTTGGGTATGCTAAAAAGTTAAAACAATGTTAAGATAAAGAATTGGCTCTAAATCGGCTCGATAGGGACGGACAGCGCCGACTTATCCCCTAGTAACGCCTCAAGGTCTGCCCCATTCTAGAGAACGAATCCGAACGGCGCCGTCCTCCCAGGTCAAAACAACGGTCACCGCCTCACAGTCCCCGGCGCCGATGAAAGCGGTATAGACCATCCCTAAGTCTTGCGCCTGTTTGTCCGGCCAATCCTCCAGAATCAGATCCGACCTGACCTCCAAAATCTCCCCGTCCCTCTGCCAGCCGAACCGTTCCGCGGCCTCAATGTCAATGGTCATCCTTCCTCCTGTAATCTGACGACTTTCCGGCGCTTAGAGTTAAGGTTATTGGACAGGGTAAAGCCGATTAGTCGTCGTCATCGTCGTCTTTATCCTTTTCATTTTTGTCTTTCTCGTCCTTGTCTTTACCCTCGTCTTGGTCTTGATCTCCCCCTTGATTTAACTCAGGAGAGGAACTTTGACCCCCATCGTCACCATCGTCAGTATTAGAAGCTTGCCCACAGCCGACTATAGTTGTGAGTAAAAGTAAAAAGACAATAATTTTGGACTTCATTTTTAAATTAGCGCATTAATCGTTTAGAAGAGCAATTCTAAGGATAAAGTTAAACGGGTCAACTCGGGGGAGCCACAAGGGAAACTGCCAATCCGGGTCGCATTCCATAATTATCGTTCCCGAGAGCGAGAACTCATAATCGTTTCCATCCAGTCAGCCCGGCCGAAGCTTTCCCGTAGGAATTCGGTAAACAATCTTACCGTAATCGAAAGATGACGGTTCGTTGGGTAGATCGCGCACAGGGAGAGCGATCCGATCGAGTAGTCCGGCAAGATCGTTCGTAGAGTTCCCCAACGTAATTCGCGGGCCACGAGAAAGGTCGGCAGTAAAGCAATACCTAAGCCTTTGAGCGCCGCTTCTCTCAATACCTCTCCGTTGTTAGAGCAGAGAGCGCCCTCGATCGGGATGGCCTGTTCCCCGTCCGGCCCGTTTAATTTCCAGACGTTTCCCGCGGACATATAGCCGTAGTGCAGACAGGAATGTTTGCGTAGATCGGACGGATGCGCCGGAAGTCCGCGCTCGGATAAATAGCGGTCGCTAGCGCACAAAATACGCTCGATCGACGCAAGAGGGTGAACCGCCAGCGACGCGGATTGAGGAGGGAGGGACACCCGGAGGACGAAATCGAAACCCTCGCTAATTGGGTCGATTAGGCGATCGTCGAGGGTTAATTGCACCTGTAGCCGGGGGTGGCGAATCATGAATTCCGTTATTAATGGCGCGAGGTATAACACCCCGAAAGACATGGGCGCGTTCACCCGGAGAACTCCCATCGGTTCCTCGTGCCAGCGCGACACGGCGATCTCCGCCTCCGCCAGATCCGCCAGAATCGTCGCGCACCGCTCATAGAAAGCGAGTCCGGTCGTGGTCGGCGTCACCCGTCGGGTACTGCGATGGAAAAGCCGCGCCCCTAATTCTTTTTCCAGATTCGCGACTAATTTATGCGCGGCCGAGCGAGATATTCTCATTTCCCGAGCCGCGCCCGCAAAACTTCCCGTTTTCACGACGGTCGTGAAAGCCCTGAGACTCTCGAACTTATCCATCCCCGCCCTCATTGTCCACAATATAGAAACAGTTTATCCCTAAAATTAGCAATTGTCTTTTTCAAGAATTCAATCCATAATGCAACTAGCATCGCCCCCTAACTGGCGAGCGACTGTAAAAATCGCCGATAAGGAGAATACTAGCCATGAATCAACCGATTATCGCTGACAAGAAACCCGTAGTTCTCGATCTCGAACCTGGGGATTACTGGTGGTGCGCCTGCGGGGCTTCAACCAACCAGCCCTACTGCGACGGCGCTCACAAAGGGACGGAGTTCAGTCCCCTGAAATTCACCGTCGAGGAGCCGAAGAAAGTCGCCCTGTGTCTCTGCAAGGCGACGGCGAACGCTCCTTTCTGCGACGGAAGCCACACGAAACTGTAGAAAATCGAGGGAATATCCTTCGTAACCGCATTTCCTATGAACCCGACCCTAGATTTATTCTCGCCCTTGACCCTCGGTTCCCTTTCCCTCGCCAACCGTATCGTCATGGCTCCCATGACCCGATTACGGGCCGACGGAACCGTTCCTACCGAGACCATGGCTACCTACTACGCCCAAAGAGCCTCGGCCGGTCTGATCGTTACCGAATGCACGATGGTCTCCCCCCTGTCCCGCGGGTACCTCAACTGTCCCGGCATCTACAACAGCGAACAGATAGCCGGCTGGCGGAAAGTCACAAACGCGGTGCACGAGCGGGGAGGAAAATGTTTCTTGCAACTATGGCACTGCGGTCGGGTTTCCCATCCCGCGCTGTTGGACGGACAAACGCCGATCGCCCCGAGTGCGATCGCCGGCGAGGGACAACTGCACACCCCCATCGGGAAAGTATCTCTAGAAACCCCCCGCGCCCTAGAAACCGAGGAAATTCTCGGGGTCGTCGAGGAATTCCGCCAAGGGGCGAAAAACGCTCTAGATGCGGGTTTTGACGGGGTGGAACTCCACGGGGCGTTCGGTTATTTGATCGATCAGTTCCTTCAGGACGGTTCTAACCAACGAACCGATAAGTACGGAGGATCGATCGCCGGTCGCGCCCGCTTCGCTCTAGAGGTGGTGAGCGCTGTGACCGAAGTGTGGGGAACCGGTCGCGTGGGGATTAAATTATCCCCGAGCAATACATATTACGGAATGCGGGATTCCGATCCGAAGGCCGCGTTCGGTTATCTGATTCAAGCATTAAATTCTTTTCCGGTAGCTTATATCCATTTGATGGAGCCGAACGAGTCCGATCTCTCGACGGGACGAGTTCTTCACCCGGTTGCGCCCTTATTTCGCCCCCTATATAAGGGAACGCTGATGACCAACGGAGGATATAACAAAGCAAGCGGAAACTCTGCGCTCATTAATGGTCATGCCGATCTTGTCTCTTTCGGTCGCCCCTTTATCGCTAATCCCGATCTACCTGAACGTTTCGCTCGGGACGCGGCGATTGCGGAAGCGACCCCGGAGACCTATTACGGCCAGGGCGCGGAAGGGTCGGAAGCGGGATATATCGATTATCCTTTTCTGGAAACCTAATCCCCTTTACGCCGAAGAAAAAATGTAGCGGCGGGAAATCATGAATCGCCGCTAGTCGTCGGATGCTAGTCGCGCTCCCGGCAAAACTTTTGTTCAGACTCTTGGATTGGCGCATCATTAGTGCTGGCAAATCAACGAGTCATCAAACCATTCTCCGCAAATTCCCAGTTTTCATTGCCATAGGAGCGATACCAAAACCCAGCGTCATCGCGCCATTCATACTCCAATCGCACGGCGACGGGGTTATTCATAAAGCGCCGTCAACGGCTGGCGGGATTCGCGGAGAGAGTTAAGACTGTTCCCAACATCCTCTAATCCGAGCGGCGCCAAAAGAGGGCGTTAAAGTAGCGCACATGGCCGTCCCGAGCCAACATTTGATCCAAATTACCGGCGTAGCTCAGACCCCGCTCCTGAAGCAGTTGAAAAACGTCGGCGCACCGAGCTTGGCCCTCGTAGAGCCGGTCTAGGGAAATTTCCACAATCGCCGCCCGCGTCCGCTCTAGGGTTCGGCCGGCGCCGCGGAGAACCCGGTCTTCATAGCCTTGGACGTCTAGTTTTAAAAGAACTTCCGGCGCTAGGGTTAAGTTTTCTTCCCGAAGAACATCATCTAGGGTTCGTTGAGGCGCGTCCAGCAGATTCTGAGCCTTCAACATCGGGTAGACTTCCTCGCACAGCGCCGTGGTGGGCAGGAGGGAGGCCGCGGCGTGAAAGTAGAGAGGGTTATGGATGGGGACGGTGGCGGTTTCGGCGCCGAGGGCTAGGGGAAAGGCTCGAAAATTGGGACGACGGCGGCCTAGGCGCTCCAGTTGGGCGAAGGGAACCGGCAGGGGTTCAAAGGCGTAGATTTGGGCGTTGGGAAAGCGCTTCAGCGCCCAGCGAGAGAATTGTCCCTGGTTGGCGCCGACGTCGAAAATCGTCCCAATGGGCAGAGCGCTCAGCCCCAACAGGCGCTTGTCCCAGGCGGGGGTTAGGGATTGACCCAGAAGATTAAAAAATTGGTTGCTCAGGCGCTGGAGCAGGGGGGGCGGGGCCGGAGGCATGGCGCTCGATCGTAGGGAAACCTTTTTAACCTTAGCGCCCTGGCTGTCAGGGTCGAATCCCTTGCCCCGGCGGAAGCCCTAAACGAAGAAATTATTTACGGGAATAGAACCCAGCGCCGGAAGAGCGCCGGTAAAGCCGGTGAGGTTAATCGCCAAATCGTTGGCGCTTTGGAAACCGGCGACGCCGTCGTTAACAATTAGATATGTCGAGGCGCCCGCTTTAACCAGCGCCGCCCGGTTAATGCCCAAGGCTTGATTACCCGCCTGAGCGCCGTTGGCGTCGGCGAAGACGTTGTTCACAATCGTGTTGATATTGGTCGCGGCGCTATCCGCGGCCCGGGTGAAAGCCGCCGGTTTATTCAGCGCCCCGCCGCCCTGGGTGAGCAGGTCAATCTTATCGGCGCCGATGGCAAAATCCGTAATTCGATCCAAGCTCGTAACGGTGGATTCTCCGAAGCGGAACACAAAAATGTCGTTACCGCCTTTTCCTGTTAGGGCGTCGGCGCCGGGGCCGCCGTTAAGGATATTGACGCCCTCATTACCAGTGATTTGGTTGTTCAGAGCGTTGCCCGTACCGTTAATAGCCGTTGTTCCCGTCAAGGCTAAATTCTCAACATTGGCGGGTAAGGTGGCGGAGACGGCGGAGTTGAGGGTATCCGTCAGGGTTGTCGTCGCCACGATTTTAGCGCCGGGGAGAGCGTTGACGGGGTTGCTTAAGGTCAGGTTAAAGCTCTCGTTACTTTCGCTGAGGGAATCATTGAGGATGGGAACGTTGATGACTTGACTGGTGACGCCGGGATTGAAGGTTAGAGTTCCGTTGATCGAAGTATAATCTAAACCCGCTTTGGCTGTCCCATTGCTGGTGGCGTAGTTAACGGTAACCACTTCATTACTGGCGTTAGAAAGCGTGACCGTATAGCTGACCGTTTGAGGATTGCTCAAACCTTCGACAACGGTTTGATTGGCGCTGACGCTAAGGGTCGGCAAAACTTTAGCCGTAAAGGTATAGTCGATGGTTTCTCCAAAAAGATTTGTAGCTCGAACGGTAATATTTGCGCTACCCACTTGGTTAGGAAGATAGTCAAGGCTCAGCTGATTATTCGTAATCTTGGGAGTCACTAAGGTCGGACGGGTATTGCCAACAATCGCAAAGCTTAATTCCGCTTGCTGACTAATGGTGATGCTACTAAAACGAATAAAATTGCCGTCGCTAATAAAATTCTGCGTGAGGGGAAGATTCGTAAAAGCGCCGCCCGCATTGTAAACCGGCGCGGCGGCAATGGCGTCGATGGTGGCTAAATCGCTTGCGCTACGGGCTTGACCGAAGACGGTGAACCCCCCATTCTGATTATTTAAATTGCTGGAGTTATCCGCTAAGTTAAAAAACCATTGACTCGTGGCGCTATTGGGATCGTTGCCAAGCTTAGCCATGGCGATGGTGCCCCGAGTATTAGAGCGTAGGGGGCTATATTCGTTTTGAACAGGGGCGTTGCTCGGAATTGTCCCTAAAGCGCCGTTATTATAGGTATAGCCGCCGCCTTGAACGATAAAGTTAGGGATAGAGCGATGAATAAAGGAGTTGGTATAGCGATTGCTATTAACGTAGTTTTGAAAATTTTGAACCGTTAACGGCGCTCCTTGATTCACTTGGTCAAAGAGGACGACGTTGATCACTCCGTTCCCTAAGATTCCCGTGGTCGTAGGGGTTAAATTAACCGGCGCTAGGTTAAAACGAGCCACTTTTCCCGTGGTCAACGGATCGTCGAAATAATTACTTAAATTAAGCGCGGTATCCGCTGAGTTAACCCTAACAGTAAGGTTGCTAATCGGTTGGATGATAATCGGGTCGGGAAGATTATTGGTCATAAGAACTCAAAAATTAGGATTGGGGATAGCCGTCTATGGTAACAGTGAGGCTAACCTTAACGGGGGAACCGGCGGCGCTTCCAAAACGCGAGCGCCGTTTTAGGGAGCCAATCTCCTTGGCGGAGAATCGCCTTCAACCGAGGACTGTCAGCGGCGCTTAACAATTTTAAACGGTAGGATAGGGACTATTCCTTTTTTTCCTTCTCGCTCCCTTGGCTATGCAACGTCCCCTTTTCGGCGCTCCCAAGCGCCCGCTCCCTTGGATTTTAGGACTGCTCGGCGCGGGGATCTTAGCGGTGGGGGGGTTGACCTATCGCCTGGCTCAATCCTCCGGCGCGCCGTCCGATCTGGAAAAATACACCGTGGCGGCCACCCAGGAGACCCTGACGGTGGAAATCGAGGCCAACGGCGTGGTTCAGCCGGTGCAAACCGTCAATATCAGCCCCAAGACGCCGGGGCGCATCGTGGGCTTATTTGTGGAACAGGGAGACCGGGTTCAGCGGGGCCAGCGCCTGGCGGTGATGGAAAATCAAGAGGCCTTCGCGGACGGGATGCAATCCCAAGCCCGGTTGCAGGAAGCCGTCGCCCGTTTCCGGGAAGCGGAAATGAAAATCCCCACGGAGTTGAACCAACTGCAAGCCGAGGTCAACCAAGCTAAAACCCGCATCGCCCAAGCTCGCTCCCAACTGCAACGGAGCCAAGCCCGCCTACAGGAAGTCCAGACCCGCATTCCCCGAGATATCGACCAACTGGCGGCCCAAGCCAAGGCCAGCGAATCCCGCCTCAAGTTAGCCCAGAGCCGGGTCAAACGCAACCAAAGCTTGCTGGAAGAAGGCGCCATTTCCCAGGATCGCTTTGACGAGCTTCTAAATGATTTCTACACCGCCCAGGCGGATCTAGCCGCGGCGCTCCAGCGTTTGGAGCAGGCTAAAACCACCGCCTCCCCGGAGGTGGGGCAAATCCAACAGGAAATTCAACAAAATCAAGGCGCGATTCTGGAAGCCGAACAGGCGCTCAAGGGTCAGGAGGCCGCCCTGCAAAGACGGGCCGCCACCGCTAAAGCGGAATTGGCTAGCCTCAAGGCCGGCGCCGAAGCGGCCCAAGCCCAACTGGAGCGCTCAAAAATTCAGTACCGAGACACCTATATCGTCGCCCCCTTCCCCGGCATCGTCACCCAGCGTTTCGCCTCCGTCGGCGCTTTTGTGACGCCGACAACGACCGCGTCCACCACGGCGTCCGCCACCTCCACCTCTATTCTCTCCATCGCCAGGGGGCTAGAAGTGGTGGCCAAGGTTCCCGAAGTGGACGTCGGCGCTCTGCGGGTGGGTCAACCCGTCATCATTCAAGCGGACGCCTACCCCAATCAAAGTTTTCAGGGGAAAGTCACCCGGGTGGCCCCGGAAGCCATTGTGGAAAATAATGTCACCTCCTTTGAAGTGGTGGTGGCGCTGGTGACGGGTCAGGATAAATTGCGCTCGAAAATGAATGTGGACGTCACGTTCCAGGGAGAGCCGTTAAACAGCGCCGTGACGGTGCCCACGGTGGCCATTGTCACCCAAAACGGAGAGACCGGGGTGATGACGCCGGACGAGGAGAATAACCCCCAATTCGCGCCGGTGACGGTGGGGCTGGTGCTGGACAGCAAAACCCAGATTCTCTCGGGGCTGGAGCCGGGACAACGGGTCTTTATCGATCTGCCGGAGGCGGCCCGCAAGAAAATGGAGGCGGAGGAAAAACCCTAACGGGTTAACCTCTACTCCTCCGGCGCTTTGTCCCGCACCCCCCGGACAATGCGGGACAGTTCCGATTTTTCATCGACGCTGACCCGGGTGGGGGAGCCGCTAATAATCCGCTCGTAGTTGCGGAAGGAGTCCTTAATATCGGCGCCCTCGTGGCTGATGCTGTACTCCCGGATACCTTTGTCGTGCCAGGAGCCGCGCATTTTAAAGACGTTCAGCGCCCTGGACATTTCTCCGCGAATCTCCACGTACTGCAACATGATAATGGTGTCGGTGATGGTGGAAATATGGGACTCGGTGATGGAGTGGGCGCCCATAAACTGGTCGGTGGTGTTGGTGAAAAAGCCGGTGATTTCTTCCTGTTTGGCGTAGCCCGTCACCCCGATGACAAACTGCCGGAAGGCGTTGTTGGTGACGCCCCTGGCCAGCGCCGAGAGGGAGTCGATGGCGATGCGGGAGGGTTTAAACTCGGAGATTTCCGATTTGATCATTTGTAAATGGTCTTCTAAGCCCGCGGATTCGGGATAGGTGCAGAGCAGTTTTAATAAGCCCTTCTGCTCCATCT
The DNA here is from genome assembly GCA_016471375.1 of Cyanobacteria bacterium RI_101. Lineage (GTDB taxonomy): Bacteria > Cyanobacteriota > Cyanobacteriia > Cyanobacteriales > Microcystaceae > Synechocystis. Next base: position 18,953 of record WGLZ01000015.1, on the reverse strand, counting down.
CCTCAAAATCGATCCCCCAGGAAAAAGCGTTGCGGGAAAGTTGGGCCCGGGATTCTTCGTAGGCGAATAAAATGGCTCGCTCTCCCTGACGGCAACCTTCCTGGAGGAATTTACTGACCAGCAGAGTTTTCCCCGTCCCCGTGGCGCCGGTGGCCAGAATAATGGAATCCTTGAAGAAACCGCCGCCGCACATTTCGTCCAGGGTTTTCACCCCCGAGGAAATGCGGGCGTTGGAGGAGCGTTGGGTTAATCGCATAGCGCCGAGGGGGAAAATATTAATGCCGTCATGGGTAATAGTAAATGGATACTCGCCCTTCATGTGGGTGGTGCCCCGCAATTTGAGGATCTCCACCGTCCTGCGGCGCCGTTCCCCTTCGAGGACGTTTCTTAAAATCACCACGTTATCGGAAACAAACTCCTCCACCCCAAAGCGGGCGATTTGCCCGTACTCTTCCACCCGCTCCGTGGTCATAATGGAGGTGACTTGTAGTTGTTTAAGCCGAGCCACTAGGCGAAAAATCTCTCTCCGCACCACCGAGGCGGCGTCGTACTGTTGAAAAACGGCGGTCACGGAGTCGATGGAAACTAATTTGGCTTTATACTTACGCACCGCGTATTGAATCCGCTCAATCAGCGCCGAAAGATCGAAGCCCCCCACCACTTCCTGCCCTTCGGGATCCGGGGAGGCGTCGAGGATAAAGAGTTTGCCGTCGTCGATCAGGTGTTGCAAATCCCAACCGAAACTATAGGCGTTTTGGATAATATCCGTGGGGGATTCTTCAAAGGTGATAAACAGGCCCGGATAGTCGAAATGGAGAATGCCGTGGTAAAGAAACTGCACCGCTAGGAGCGTTTTGCCCGTGCCGGAGGTGCCGCTCACCAGGGTGGTGCGCCCGATGGGCAAACCGCCGTGGGTAATCTCGTCGAAGCCCTCAATAATGGTGCGAATCTTTTGGACGCCTTTCCGGGGCGTATCGGGACGATTTTGCTCGTTGACAATGGGCTGATTCATATTGACGCTTTAGGAAAGTTTTATAGGGTTTTAAAAATAGAAATCGAACGGGAAGCAAACATTTCAACGTTAACTGGAGCTAAAAGACTAAAAGTCCCCTCCTAGAGACGAAAACCCCCTCTGGCTTGTCTTGACGTATTCCTAACCCTCCGCTTCTCGCTCTCGAATTTCGTCGTAGAGGAGGTCTAGCCCAATCAGAACTCTCTCCCGGTCCGAGAGATCGCCGATAATTTTCCGCACCGGCGGCGGCAGAATTTTAGCGAGGGTCGGCGTCGCCAGAATTTTGTCCTCTTCAGCCAGTTGCGGATTTTTGAGAACATCGATAACCTTGAGGGCGTAGACGCCCTTGAACTCCTCTTCGAGGATGTTTTTGAGCATTTTCAGCGCCCGCACCGAATTGGGGGTATTGCCTGCGACGTAGAGCTTAAGGACGTAAGTTTTTTTCAGAGCGCTCATGGGGTAATCCTAAAAGGGAGACGGGTAAAGAGAGAGGAAGGCGATTCCAGGCTGACGTAGCCCTGTTAGTTTAATCCGTTTGATAATATATATCCAAAGGGATGTCCTCCCTGGGAATAGAGCGTCGATACATTTCCCCCAGGTGGGCGAGGATATCGATTAAGGCTAACCGATAGTCCAGCAAAATCTCTTCGTTGCGCCCCTCCAGTTTCAGTTGTTGGGCGAACTCGTCCATCAGTTCCATGTGAACTTCTAAAATTTGGGAGACGGAGATATCGGCGAAAAAGGCGTGATTGACAAATTGGTCGATGAGATTGTTAATATCCCCGTCCTTGGCAAAATAATTTAAAACAATCTCTCTATACTCAGCGTTGATCGCGTCTAAAAACTCTTGCTTATCGTCGGGGCTGAGATTGCGGTAAAAATAACTGGGGTTTCTTTTGTAATACACGCCTAAATACCCCAACCGTTCTTTGAGTTTATCCGCCAGACGGCGCTGTTGGAGGAGGAGAAAGCTTTGCGGGGATTCCGGCGGCGCCGATTTGCCGGAGACCGAGTCGCCCTGGGTCGAGGGCAAGGGACAGGCGGGCCCCAAATGCAGGTAGTGGGCGATGGCCTTGTCGATGACCGCGGGCAGGGTTTCCCAGTCGGATTGTCGCAGGTGAATTTCGGCGTTGTGATAGACCACCGTCAGGGAGTCGGCGTCGGCGCCGGGGGGAGCGTTCGGCTCCAGGAGAACCACCGGCAACAGACGCCCCTGCTCGTAGAGTTGGTTAAACAGGGGCAAAAGTTGAGTGTCGTCGCTAACGATCAGGCAGTCGATATGCTCGGTATGACTGTCGAGAAAGGCGGCGAAATCCCCTAGGGTGCGGAGATAGGTCAAACGGTAGCGATCGCTGTGGAGGATAGCTCCCAACAGCAAGGCGATCGACTCAGGTACAAATAGACATAAATAAAGGGGAGATTGCACAGGCTCCTGGGTCTAGCAATACTAATTGGCTGAAGTTGAGGCGGCTCAGTGGCGAGGGACAAGAACAAAACCAGCCCTCCGCCCCTCAACGGTAACACAATCCGCTTCAAAAGCAATCGGGGGCCGAACTCAGAGTCAAATCTAAAATAAATCTAAAGAATCGGGGAAGTTGTTCCGGGGGAACGTCCCGAGGGGAAAGGACTTCGTTAGAATCTCACGGTAAATCCTCCGCCTGTTGTTTTCCCCCAATCCTTTGCGCGATGACCGACTCCACCCTTTCCTATTCTTCCCCCAGGTCGGAGCTTAACCCTGACCGGGCCGCTGTTTGGATGCGCCGGCTGGTCTGGAAGTTAGCCCTAGCGACCCTCTTGCTCATGATGGTGGGCAGCGCCACCCGGGTGATGAACGCGGGCCTAGCCTGCCCGGATTGGCCCCTCTGCTACGGACAATGGCTCCCCCGACAAATCGGCGATTTTCAGGTTTTTCTGGAATGGTTCCACCGTCTGGACGCGGCGCTGATTGGTCTGGGAACGCTGCTATTAACGGGGATGAGTTGGCTGTGGCGCGGGGTTCTGCCCCGTTGGTTGCCCTGGGCCGCCCTCGGCGCCTTAGGCTTAATTCTCCTTCAGGGGGCGCTGGGGGGATTAACGGTGACCCAACTCCTGCGCTTTGATATTGTCACGGCCCACCTCGGAACCGCCCTACTCTTCCTCGGGGCGCTCTTGACCATCGGTCTGGCGCTCAGTCCCTACCAAGCCCAGGGGACCGCGGGTTCCCTCCGTTTCCTGGCTCCCCTGACGGCGCTCTTGGTTTACGCCCAATGCCTACTGGGAGGTTTGGTGGGTTCCCGTTGGGCGGCCCACCAGTGCTTAAGCGGCGGCGCGGCGCCGTTCTGCGGGGTTCTCCATAGTCACCTCTGGGGCGTTCTGCCGGTGAGTTTGGGGATTGGCTCCGCGGCTCTCTTGGCTTGGCGGACTCCGGCGCTGAATCCCCTGCTCCGGCGCCTGGCCTTCGGCGCCGCGGCGCTTTGGGCTTTGCAACTCCTTCTGGGCGTCGCCACCCTCAAGTTTCATCTGCAAATCGAACCCCTCACCATCGCCCACCACACCGTCGGCGCCGGACTTTGGGCGGTGTTTGTCTCCCTGAGCGTTCTCTCCTGGCGGGATCTGCGATTTAATCCCCTTTAGATCAAGTCATTTCTTTACGTTACTACATGGTTACCACAACAAAATTAGAGCGTCGTCATCAATCCTGGCGAGACGTTTGTCAAAGCTATTATCAACTGACTAAACCCCGCATTATCCCTCTGCTCTTGATTACCACCGCGGCGGCCCTGTGGCTGGCGTCGGCGGGACAGCCGGATCTTAAGATCTTATTTTTTACCCTGACGGGGGGCGCCCTGGCCGCCGCCTCCGCCCAGGTCTTTAACTGCGTTTACGACCAGGATATCGACTATGAAATGCTGAGAACCCGGGAGCGCCCTTTGCCCTCCGGTCGGGTGCGACCCCGCCACGCCTTGATCTTTGGCTTAGTTCTCGGCGCCTTATCCTTTGGTCTCTTCGCTCTATTTGTCAATCTCCTCAGCGGTTTGCTGGCGCTCAGCGGCATTGTCTTTTACCTGCTGATCTACACCCACGCCCTCAAGCGCCATACGGTACAAAATATTGTCATCGGCGGCGCCGCCGGCGCCATTCCCCCCTTGGTGGGCTGGGCCGCGGTGACGGGCGACCTCGGTTGGACTCCTTGGCTCTTGTTCGCCCTTGTCTTTGCTTGGACGCCTCCCCATTTTTGGGCGCTGGCGCTGATGATCAAGGACGATTACGCTCAGGTCAGCGTCCCCATGTTGCCGGTGGTGGCGGGGGACGAGGCCACGGCGAAACAGATTTGGGTCTACAGCTTGGCGGTGGTTCCCCTCAGCCTCCTGCTGGTCTATCCCCTCCGCGGTTGCGGCTACCTCTACGGTCTGGCGGCGCTGTTGCTCGGAGCAAAATTCCTGTACCAAGCTTGGCGTCTCCGGCAGGCGCCCCAGGACCGGGAATCGGCTCGGGAATTGTTTAAGTTTTCTATCTTTTATCTCATGTTGCTGAGCTTAGCCATGGTAATTGATAGCCTGCCCCTACTTCATTTTCCCGGCTACGCCTGATCCCCGCGATTCCCCGAAAACGTCAATCCTAGGCAGAAAGAGCGATCCCCGCTTAGACTGCCTTTTTTAACGACTTTTTGCCTAGATGAAAAGCGGTAAGGACATTGCCAAAAGCGGCGCGGCGCCGTCTTGAATGAGGCGGAGGTGGGCCTACAATACAGAACCGGACGGCCGGAGCCGAAAATCGCGCCGTCGTCTTTCCCTCATTTTTAGGGGAACAAATTTCTGACGAGAGAACGACATGACTCCTAACTTCCCCCCGCCTTGGGGACTGTTTCTTCCCTCGCTTTCCCTCGCTGTTTACCCCTGTTTTTGCGCGCCCCTATTATGACCGCTTCTCCTAAAACCTTTACCCGCTCCTCCGAACGCAAATCCGCCCGGCGCCGTAATTTGCAGGTGGCGCCCCCCGCCGCGACCCAGTTTCCCGGGCCGGAATTGCCCGCCTCTTTAAAGGCGCTTCAGGATTTTCAACAGGCGACTTCGGCGCTGGCCCTGGGACTGGTGGCCCTGACCCTGGGGATCTACGGTTGGACGGTCTATATTCCCCAGCGCTGGACCCAAGAATACGAAAAGCTGGAGCGCCTGCAACAGGCGGAGCGCCAGTTAACCGCCAATACTCAAGCCCTCAAAAGCCAATTGGCGCTTCAGGCGGAACGGCCGGATTCCGGTTTGGTGAAAGTGGCCCCCCAGCAGAATATTTTCCTGCCCGCGGCCGCCGTTTCCGCGGCGCCGTCCGCTAAACAGGTTCCCCAGGCTCCCCTACCGGCGGTTCGTCAACCCCTTTCCTACTAAACCGGCGCTAGGCTAGCTAGGTATTGTCATCTTCTTGCTCACGCTCTTCCTCTTCTTCACTCTCTTCTGATCCGAGCCATGGCCGCTTCCCCCGCTAAACTTTCCGCCCGTTCCCAGTCTGGCCAACTCAAGGCTCCTGTCCGCCCCCTCGCCGCCGCTCTGCCCCAGGGACGGATTCTCTTGGTCTGGGGCGTTTTGGCTCTGGGGGCGCTGGGGTTAAGTTATCGGCTCTATCAACTCCAGATTGCCCAAGGCTCCGCCCTGCAACGCCAGGCCCGGGCCCAGCAATCCACTCGCCTCCAACCCTATATTCCCCGGCGCGCTGTTATTGATAGCTTAGGGAACGTTTTGGCGACGGATCAGTTGATGTACACCCTCTTCGCCCATCCCAAGTACTTTACCCCCACGGAAAAAATTCCCGACCCTAAAACCTACATCGCCCGCAACCTAGCGCCGATTTTGGGGAACCTGAGCGAAAAGGAAATTCTCCGGCGCTTTGCCGAAAAGGAGAGCGGCATTAAACTAGCCACCCGCTTGAGCGAATCCCAGGCGGCCAAGATCCAAAGTCTGGGAATGGGGGGCTTAGATCTAGAAAAACAATACGCTCGCTTTTATCCCCAGGAAGAGATCGCCGCCGGCGTCGTCGGCTATGTGGACGGGGCGCATCAGGGGCAGGCGGGGGTGGAAATGAGCCAGAAGCAAATCCTCGAACGGGACGCCGTCAGTTTTTCCATCCGTCGCGGCGCCAACGGCACCATTTTGCCGACTTCTTTACCGGAGAATTTGCTCCGTTCCAATGATTGGCAGTTGCAACTAACCCTAGATATGCGCCTGCAACGGGCGGCGCTGGAAGCCCTGCGGGCCCAAGCCCAAAAATACAAAGCCAAGCGGGCCACGGTGATTATTATGGAGGCCCAAACCGGGGAAATCGCGGCGCTGGCTAACTACCCCAGCTTTAATCCCAACGAGTACTACAAAGCCAAGGTGGAGTATTTCAAAAATTGGGCCGTGAGCGACCTCTACGAACCCGGCTCCACCTTTAAACCCATTAACGTGGCCATCGCCCTGGATCAAAAGGCGATTTCCGCCAACGACCGCCTCTCGGACCCCGGCTCCGTGCGGGTGGGCCCCTGGACGATTTCCAACGCTAGTAAAACGGGAGGGGGGATTATTTCCGTCACGGAGGCCATCCGCTCCTCCAGTAACGTGGCCATGGTGGCCATGGTGCGGAAAATGAAACCCGAGGTTTTCTACCGTCAACTGCAAGCCATCGGGCTGGATCGGAAAACGGGGATTGATCTCCCCGGCGAGGTGTCCAGCTATCTCAAGGACAAAGACGAATTTGTCTCCCAGGTGATCGAACCCGCCACCGCCTCCTTTGGTCAGGGCTTTTCCCTGACCCCCATTAAGCTAGTTCAACTCCACGCCGCTCTAGCCAATGGCGGTCTTCTGGTCACGCCCCATGTGGTGCGGGGTCTGGCGGACGCCCGTCAGACCCTCCACTGGCGCCCGGATTACCCCATTAAAAAGGTCTTTTCGCCCGCCAACGCCCAGGCGGTGACGAAAATGATGGAAACGGTGGTGGACGGGGGCACCGGGAAAGCGGCCCACATTAAGGGCTATCGCGTTGGCGGCAAGACGGGGACGGCCCAAAAAGCCGGCCCTAGGGGCGGCTATCTGCCCAACGCCAAAATTGTCAGTTTCGTGGCCATCTTACCGGTGGATCAACCCCGCTATGTGGTGGCGGCCATCTTCGACGAACCCCAGGGGGGCAACACCTACGGGGGCACCGTGGCGGCGCCGGTGGTGAAGCAGGTGATGGAGTCTTTGATCGCTATTAAAGGGATTCCCCCCTCGACGGACGGCGCCCTTTCTCCCCTAGCGCCGCTCAACGCTCAGGAGGGAGCCGAAGCCGGCGCCGTCAGGGACTAAGGTTTATCGGCTAAATCTTGGTAATCCTCCAGTCGGCGCTCCTGCTCTTGGATAATCTGGGCCATCTTCAGGATCGCCCCGGCCAGGGCGCCGAATTCGTTGGGGCGGGTGGCGATTTCCTCTAACCCCAGTTGGTCGGCTTTAAAGTTGTTGTGCTCGATGGCGGCCAAAATGGCGGCGGTGACGTAATAAATTTGAGCCAAATCCTCGACGCTTTGGTGGTGGCGGGCCTCGAAGGCGGACAAGACTTGGTTATAGCGGGCGGCGATGTGTCCCACCTCCGTAAAGGGTTCCACCGGCGCTCGTAGGCTCAGATCCTGGGTGCGAGCCTGATAATCCATGACCTCGAAGAGGTCGTAGGTTTCGGTTTTCGCCTGGTGCTCGGAGATATTTAAGCCCAACTCCTCCTCCTCCGGGGAGATCCGCAGGGGATAGACCTTCGCCAAGAGGGTTAAGGCCAGCCAAGTCGCGCCGTAGGCCCACAGCCCGCAGACCAAAATTCCCAACAGTTGAACTAAAATCTGTTGCCAACGAGGCAACCCCGTATCCAGAACGCTTAAGTCCCCAAACAGCGCCACGCAGAGGGTTCCCCAGGCTCCGGCGGCGCCGTGCACCGCCACCCCGTCCACCGCGTCGTCAATCCGTCGGTATTGCAGATATTGGGCGCAAAGGAGAGCCGCGGCGGCGCCGGTTAAGCCGATAATCGCCGCTAGGGGCGTGGTGGCCCCGTTGGCGCCGGGGGTAATGGCCACCAACCCCGCCAGGGAGCCGTTAACGAGGGTTTCCACTCGCACCACTTTTTCCTGGGCCCAACCGAGAACGAGGGCGCCGATCATGCCGCCGACGCCAGCCATAACGGTATTGATGATAACGCCGGGGGTCTGGTCGTCGAGGGTAAAGGAACTACCGCCGTTAAAGCCAATCCAACCAAACCAGAGCAGAAAAGCGCCGAGGACGGAAAAGGGCATATTTGACCCCTGAAGTCGATCCGCGGCCTCAAAGCGCCCCCGACGAGCGCCGATCAAGTTAACAACCGCTAGCCCCACCCAGGCGCCTAAACTGTGAACCGCGGTGCCCCCGGCGAAATCTCGAAAACCGAGGCGCTCTAACCACCCGCCCCCGGCGCTTAAACCGGCGAATTCCCCCTGTTGATTCCAGACCCAATGGCCAAAGAGCGGATAAATTAACCCGGACACCAAACTGGCGATGAGCAGATAGGCGCCGAACTTGAGACGCTCCGCCGCGACGCCGGAAATAATCGTGGTGGCGGTGCCGCAAAACATGACCTGGAAAAGGAAAAAGACCGCCAGATTCGTCGGCTGGGACAGCGCCGGAAACAGTTCCCCTTGGCCCCACAAACCCCAACGGGACGAACCGAACATGAGGGCGAAGCCAAAGCTCCAAAACAAGAGCGCCGAAACGCCAAAATCCGCCAGGTTTTTAATCGCAACGTTAATACTATTTTTGGAGCGGGTCATCCCCGATTCCAGGCACATAAACCCCGCCTGCATCAAGAAGACCAGCCCGGAGCAGAGCAGTAGCCAGAGGGTGTCGAGCATGGAGATCATCCGACTAAGGGCGGCGCGTGGAGGTGTTTGCGATGGCAGTTGTAGCGGTCGGCGAAACGGGGAATTTCTTGACGGTGCCCGATGACGATTAAGGCGTCCTGTTGGTTGAGAATTTGGGAGGGGTGGGGGTGGAGGAGGGTGCGACCGTCGGCCCGGCGCAGGGCGATGACGATAAAGGCGCCTTGACTGCGGACTTCGATTTCCATAATGGTGCGGCCCAGCAGGGGGGAATGGGGCAAGACCATCAATTCGTCCAATTGAACTTCAATGTTGGCCAATAAATCATTGAGATAGCCCCGCTCGTCGGGCCGGTTAATCACGTCCCGCAGATTGGATTGGGTGATTAAATTGGCCATCTGAATCCCGCCGACGGTGAGGGGGAGAATGACCCGATTGGCGCCGGCTAAGCGCAGTTTCCGCTCCGTTTCCGGCACTTCCCCCCGCGCGAGGATCACCAACTCCGGGTTCAATTCCCGAGCGGTGAGGGTGATAAAAACATTGGTCGCGTCCTCCGGCAGAACCGTCGCTAGGGTTCTAGCCCGCATAATGCCCACGGCGTGGAGTTGTTCCTCCCGAGTCGCGTCGCCGCAGTAGCCCAAATAGCCCAATTTTTCCGCCTGCTCGATGGGAAAGGGTTGATTGTCCACCACCACAAAGGGCAGATTCGCCTCCGCCAACTGTTTCGCCAAAACCTGCCCCATGCGGCCAAAGCCGCAAACAATGACATGGTCGCTCAGTTGGGCGATTTGTCTCTGCCGTTGCTGGGTGTCCAGCGCCCGATGAATTTCCCCTTCCGTCACCATCTGCACAAATCCCCCCACAATATAGACCGCCGAGGTTGTCCCGGAAATAATGACCCCAATGGTAAACAGGCGCTCTTCCGGGGTTTGCAGGGGCCGCACCTCCCCGTAACCTACCCCAAAAATGGTGATAATCACCATGTAGAAGGCTTCTAGGGTCGTCCAGCCAAAATAGGTATAGCCTAGGGTCGAGAAGATCAGGGTGGCGAGAAAAAAGAGCGCTCCCAACTTGAGACGGCGGGTCGAGTCGGACATCTAGGCGCCTAGGGGCAATGGACAGTCAATCCTAGGTTCTAACCCGAAGAGCGCCGATAAACTGTTAATTACGACACGGTTATTGAGGGTTTGGCGGCTCCCCTCGCCCTCTCCGCAAATTGCTCTCAACCCCCACTCCGACAATGGAAGTCCCTCCTCGTTAAACATCCTCCAACACCTGAATCACCAGAGCCGCTAACTTCCGAGCGGCGCCGGCGGGGCCCCTAACTTTTTTTAACTCGGCGCTGATGAAGGCTAATTTTTCGGGATGGGTCAACCAGTCCCGCGCCTGTTGGGCCACGGCGCCGGGGGTAATTTCTCCCAACCATTCCGGCACAATTTCCCGACCGGCCCAGAGGTTGGGCCAGGCGTAGAGTTTCTTTTGTCGCAGAATCCTAGCGTTAATCCAACGGGCCAGGACGCTCCCCACCCCCGGCAGTCGGGTTAACAACCCCGGCAACCCGTCCCAGAGCTTCATACTCTCCAAATGCTGGGTCGGGAGAAGGACTAACATGGGCACCCCCAGCGCCCCCAGTTGGGCGGTATTAGCGCCGACGGTGGTAATAGCAAAGGCTAACCCCTTCATCAGTTCCTCGGCGGGGAACTGGGTCACAATCTCCGCCGCGGCGCCGTTGGGGAGGGGGAAATGGGGCCGGGGGTCGAGTTTTAGTTGGGTTAAGGTTTCCGCCAAAGGATTAAAAGCCGGATCGGCGTACCGGGCCAAGGTTTCCAGATTCACCGTCGGCGCCAGAAATAACTGAAAACGGGGACAGGTTTCTTTCTCTAGCGATTGGGCTAACTCCGCGGCGGCGGCCAGCGCCAAAGGAGCGCCCTGGGCTAATTTAAAGGGTTTAGATCCCGGAAAGAGGCCAATACGGGGTCTCTGGTTATCCTCCGTCTCTTCCCGCGGCGCTAGATCCGCCATCAGATCCCCCACGATCCGGGCCTTGCTTCGATATGGAGGCGGCATTTTTTCGATAACGGCGCTCCCCATAACCCCAAAGGCGTCGATCCAGCCGCTCCAGCGGGCTTCCCATTCGGCGTAAACTACCGTTTTGTACCCCAGGCGCTTGCCCGCCCAGAGGGCGTAGAACTGGTCTCCCCCTAAAAAGACCACGACCCCCCGTCGGCGCCAGTCCCAATTCTCGGCGGTTTTCCCGGTTAACAGAAAGCGAAAAAAATCGGCGCTGTCTTGAACTCGGTCAATATCCCCATAGCGCCGCGCCACATCCCCTTCGTTTCCCATCGCGTGGGGACAGGGGGAGAGCAGTAAGGAAATACGAGCTTGTTCCCGGTCTTCTCCGAGCTTTTGCCGGAGCGCCTGAGCGACGGGACGAACCCAAGTGGTCACTTCGCCGGGGCCGTTGGAGAGGAGGACGATATCGACGGGCATGGGAGAAAAGGGAGGAGTGGGAGGCGGCGCTCTTCGGCGTTGCTCAGGGGCCGCTAGTCTAGTTCCTGTTGTTGTCGAAGGAGGTCGACGCCCCGGGAGGTGCCTAAACGGGTGGCGCCGGCTTCGATTAGGGCCGCGGCTTGTTCCAAGGCGCGAATGCCGCCGGCGGCTTTGACGCCGACTCGTCCCTGAGTGAGCTGAGCTAAAAACTTCACGTCCGCCGGGGCAGCGCCGCCAAACCAGCCGGTGTGGGTTTTGAGGAAACTGACTCCGGCGTCGAGGCAAATTTCGGCGGCCAGTTGGGTTTCCGCTTGGGTTAACCGGCCCATTTCTAAAATGGCTTTGACCGTTAGCCCGGTTTCCTCGACAATTTGGGCCATTTCGGCATAGACCGCTTCGGTTTGTCCTGCCTTTAATAACCCTAAATTAATGACCGCGTCCAGTTCCGTCGCCCCCTGTTCCGCGGCGAGTTGGGCTTCAAAAAGCTTGGTTTGACTGGCGCTGCCGCCGCTGGGAAAACCGATGACGGCGCAAACGGGGATATTTTTGGGCCGGAGGAATTCCACCGCCTGGGTCACGGCCCAGGGATAGACGCAGAGGCAGGCGAAGCGGTGATGCTCCGTCTGCCGACAGGCGATGTCCACTTCGGCGGGGCCGGCGCCGGGATCGAGGAGGGCGTGGTCGATGTAGGGCGCGAGATTAAGGCGGAGGTAGGAGTCTTGCATGGGGGAGGGAAGAGGTTAAGCGCCGAGGCGACGAATGAGCGCCACCGCCGGGCGGGGCGGTTGGTTAGCTTGACCGCCGGGCCAGTTGGAACCCTGGGGAACGGTTCGCTCTTGGTTAAAGACGGCGCCGTTGCCAGCCACTAGGGGAAAGGTCGCGGTTTGGCTAGCGCCGTCCTTGCGGGTTCCCTTGGCTTCGCCGGGGTGTTGCACCGCCAGGAAAAGGGTCTGCTGATCCCGGCTAAAGACCGGCCCCGTCAGTTCGCTTTCCATGGGCCCGAGGGCGAAGGGTAGAGCTTGACCTGCTTGCGGCCCCCGTAGGGGCAGATACCAGAGGGAATTATTGCCAAAAGCGCCGACGGTGCCCAAACTGTTACTGTCCTCCCGGCGCTGGAAGGGCTGATTCAGCTTGCTTGTGGAAATATCCGTCACCATCCAAAGGTCGCCAAAACCGTCCAGCGCTAGGTTATCAGGATTGGAGAAGCCCAGCCCGCCCTCCTGGGGTTCGCCCCCCGCGGCCAAAATTTGCCAGCGAAAGCGCCGAGCTTCGGGGCGGTTGTCGTCTTCCTGAAGTTTGAGAATCCAGCCGCATTCGTAGGGCGTCTCTCCCTGGGGGCCTCGGAAAATACGACGGTCGCAACCGCCGTCCTCGGGGTCGGGCCAACCGGAGGTAAAGGCGATAACGACACTGCCGTCTGCTAGTAACTCGGTATCTTCCGGGCGGGCGGTGGGAGTCACGCCGACGGCGTTGGCCGCCAGGTGGGCGTCGATGAGAATGGCTCCCTGGGGATTCCCGCCGGGGTAGAGGTCGCCCAGGGTCTGAAAACGCCGGGCGTAATCCTGAACGGCTTGATCGGTCAAAAAGGCTTCGGGCCCGGGTTGGGTTCGGTCGGAATGGGGCAGATACACTACCGCTTCCTCCGGTTTAACGACGGCGATCTGACTGGGCAAAATCGGTCGCACCGGAGTGTCCGGCGCTAGGGCGATCCATTCCCCCGTCCCGTCGGGGTTAAAGCGAGCGCCATAGAGTCGCCCGCTTTCAAAGAGGCGAGAATTGTCTTTACTTTCAGGATTGGTTACCGGCTCGGCGGAGACGAATTTATAGAAATGCCCACTGCGACGGTCGCAACCGGAATAAACCGCTAGGGGCCGCCCCGCCTCCGCCCGGACGGACACGGCTTCGTGGCGAAAGCGCCCCAGCCAAGTGTGTTTTTTGCCGTAATCCTGGGGATTACTGGGATCGATTTCCACCATCCAACCGTATTTATTGCCCGCCAGTCCAAAGACATTCCCCAGCCCCCCTAAACTCCGCTCCGTTAACCGGAAGGGCAGAGCGCCGGGAGCGACCGCAGAGCCGTCGCTATAAACCGCCTCCGGCGTTTGGTCCTGAAAATTTTCCTCGGCGCTGAGCACCGTGCCCCAGGGGGTGGTTCCCCCGGCGCAGTTGGCGAAGGTGCCGATAATCCGGTTGCCTAAACCGTCGTCGTAGCCCTGTTTATTTTTGTTGTTAAAAACTTCGGCGCCGGGGCCCGTGGCCGTCAGATACCCGCCCCCGGCGTAACCCGAAAGACCCGTAATCCGGCGGGCTTGGGGGGCGGCTCGTTTTTGCCAAGATCCTTGGGGCGTTTTTTCCAAAGGCAGAACCCCCACGCCTAAATCCAGCAGACCCGCCTCGGCGATGAGGCGAATTTGAGCTTTGAGGGGGTCGGTTTCCGCTAGGGCGAAGGCGTTAACGGCGCCTTTTTGTGGCGCTAGGGCCGTTTGCGCCTCGTCGAAGGGCAGGGATTTCCCCAGCGCCGCCTCGTAGCCCTGACGCCAAGGGAGCAGGCTAATATACTCAAAATTCACCGTTAACCAGGCCTGGTCTCCCGTTTCCACCAGCGCCAAATAATCATTGTTATAGCCAAACCAACTTTCCCCGAGGGGATCGCCCCACTGGGCCAAAATCTCGTAGCCAAAGCCCTCGGGCAAAACCAAATCGTCCGCGACGGTAAACTGAGCCAGTCGGCGCTGTTGTTGGGCCGGGGTCAGCCGATCCGTCGGTAGGGGCAGGGGGTAAGGAATGGGGGTAAAGTCGCTAAAGCGGGCGCCCTGCTGAGCCGCAACGGCCTTGGGTAACGCCTGGGGCGCGAGGGCGGCGCTAGCGCCGAGGAAGAGGAGGAACTGACGTCGAGACCAGACCATAGAGGATTTTACTGGGAGATAAGGCTCTTTCCTCCAAAATGATAAACCCCCTAGGTAGGGGGCTGGCGGTCATAATTTTTAGTCGTCCAATTTAAGCCAATTGGCGAGAAACTTCGAGCGGTTGTTTCTCTTTGATTCGTGTCCGCTATTTATAGTCATGCACGATCTTGCCGAAGGGCAGAAATAACTCTCCCTGTCCAAAGAAGCCGCCAAGAATACTTTTTGGCTCCAGCAGGTACGTGGGATCGATTTCCGAGCGTTCCTGGAGCGCGGAGGCGAGTCCGCCAAAGAACTTGCCTTCCTGGACTGTAAACTTGCCTTCCGTCAACACCAGTTCCCGTAGCGGTTCCCCGTTTTCCTCGGCGCTGGGAATATATTTCAGCGAGAACACGCCGTCCCGACTCCAAGGAATGTCAGATCTTTTGGCCTCATACTCCGGCACAACCAACGTCTTCAAAATCTGATGGTCAAGCCGAGTCACTTTGCCGATTACCGCCTCCTGTTCGAGGGTCAGGCTTATTGCCGCCATTTTCTTTTGATACCCCCAAATTTCTCGTCCGGCGGTCAAAGGCACGGGGCTGTTGACATAGAGGAATGGCTCGTAATCCCCTTCATAGTCTTTGTACTTAACCTGGACGTAAATTGCCATTTCCTTGAATCCGCCCTGGGTGGCTCCCAGCTCAAACTCAGATATCCAGGTGATAACTTTGTTGGTTCGCACCTCCAGGGGATCGGGGATCAGGCGCTTCACATTATCGATGTCGGTTTCGTAAACAACCAACTGAACCCGCATATCCCTCAAAAGGAGTGGGGGGGCGCTGTAAAGCGGCGAGACGATTGGGTTGGTAAACCCCCAGTGTTGTGGCTTCATGTTTTCCTTCCTTGTGAAATCCTGTCCTAACTTTGCGACCTAGGATGGTCTTGCTCAATTCTCTCTGAACCCACAATCTCCCAAAGGTGGCGGTGGTCAAGTTGGGTTTCGCGCTTCTGTCTTCCATTATATCCAAGGCCAGAGCAACTGCCCCCAATCGTTCCGTAACGATAAGTCACAGGGGGGAATACGCTTGATGTTGTACTCGGATCTGGAAACCGAGGCGGCGCCGAAAGTTTACTCAACCATTAACTGTAATAGGGCCGCGATACTTTCCGCGGGATAGAGGGGAACCCCTAGGGTTTCGGCCACTTCCGCCACAGTGGAATCGTCCAAAAAGCGATCTTCGCCGGGTTTCAACATCAAACTGGGAAATAAAATCCCGTCCCCTAACTCTTGCTCTTGCAGGTGATGGATTAAATCCTGCCCCGTTAACAGTCCCGTCACGGTAATCTCCTGACCCCAATAAAGACTATTCAGCGCCGCTAGGGTCACGGTTAAGCCCTCCACTTGGTTAAGACGTTCCACCAAAGGCGCGAAAGCTTGGGCCACGGCGTTCCCCACCACCCAGGTCCAGCGCCGGGGGGGAGTAATCCGGGGGGGTAAC
The DNA here is from genome assembly GCA_016471375.1 of Cyanobacteria bacterium RI_101. Taxonomy (GTDB): domain Bacteria; phylum Cyanobacteriota; class Cyanobacteriia; order Cyanobacteriales; family Microcystaceae; genus Synechocystis. The sequence continues at coordinate 3,248 of WGLZ01000015.1, read as the reverse complement.
ATTTCCTCGGCTTGGCGCTGAAACTCCCGCAAAAATTGGCGAATGGAGCCGACGCCGTTGCCGATTTGGGGATAGTCTTCGTAATGTTCCTCTGGGGGCAAGTCCTGACCGGCGATTAAAAACCACTCGTCCGCCAGCCAAGCGAAGTGACTTTGGAATTGGGACTGAAAGCGGCGCTGGAGCGCCCGCACCTGGGCAATCACCTCCCGGGCTTTAGCCGGGGTGACGGGGATTAACTCGTCCTCCGGGGGACGAAAGCGGGTTAACCCCACCGGCACCACCGCCGCGGAAATCACCGCCGGAATGTCCCCCTGATGGAAACGGGCTAAATCCAAAAGCGTGTTTTCCAAATGGTCTCCGTCGTTAACGCCGGGACAGACCACCACCTGGGCGTGGATCTGCAAGCGCCGCTCCTGGAACCAAGCCAATTGCCCTAGGAGTTGACCGGCCCGGGGATTTTTCAGTAGGCGACTACGGAGTTCCGGCGCCGTGGCGTGGACGGAGACGTAGAGGGGCGATAGGCGGAGCGCTTCAATCCGTTCCCATTCCCGTTCCGTTAAATTGGTCAGGGTCAGGTAACTGCCGTAGAGAAAGCTGAGGCGATAGTCGTCGTCTTTAAAATAGAGGCTCTGGCGCCGTCCGGGGGGTTGTTGGTCGATAAAACAAAAGGGACAACGGTTATTGCATTGGATCAGACCGTCAAACAGCGCCGTCTCAAACTCCAGCCCCAAATCTTCGTCGTAGTCCTTCTCAATTTCTAAATAATGGCGGCGCCCCTGTTGATCCAAAACCTCTAACTCCAAATACTCATCCGCGCAGAGAAATTGGTAGTCGATCAAATCCCTCGGCGCTTGACCATTGATCTGGACTAGGGCGTCCCCCGGCTCAAAACCCAGTTCGGCGGCGATGGACTCCGGCAGGACGGCGCTAATCTTAGCGGGTTGGATAGTGGCGGCGCTCACGGGGAAGTCTGAAAACGAGGGGTTCAAACACTGATTATAGTCATTCCCGACTTTAAGAACGGCCGCTTTAACGGCTTTTTGGATAACGCTTTCGTCGAGATGATGGCGACGAATCGCGCCGCTACAGGGGCAGTCGCTTGGGGCGTTTGGCTTGGACGGCTTGAATGGACTCGCTCAGGGGTTGGTTTAATAGGTATGTGTAGGTAAACAACAGCGCCGACAGGGCTTGGTTCTGGATCGAGGAATTTTCGCTTCGGCGCTGGTTCGGTCATAGGGCGCTGTTGGGCGGCATAACGCCAAGGAGATAATCCCGGCGAGGCTTACAGTAACTTAGTTTACTGGAATTGGAAAAGCGTGTTATGCGGCGGCAATAAAACTTTACATTTTTCTAAACCCTTATCCAATCAGGCTTTGGGCCGGTTTGGCTTGAACGGCGGCACAGAGGACGATATTGATGATGTCTACTTCAGAATGAAGAAGTAGTATTCTTCAGAGCAGACGCAGGTTTGTTATCATTAAGGCAGTGAGACCGAGGACACTTATGACACTGGCAATTGTGGCTGAACCTGTCCCTCTGAAGGTAAATGAGGATGGTGTGATCCTTGTTGGGAAAACTCGTGTGACATTGGATACTGTGGTTGCTGTCTTTAATCAGGGGGCAACGGCGGAGGAAATTGTTTACCGCTATCCGTCGCTTAGTCTAGCTGATGTTTATGCCACGATCGCCTACTACCTCAAACACCAATTACAAGTGGAAGCTTACCTGCAACAGCGACGACAGAGATCGCAAGAGATTCGTGAAATGAATCAAGCGAGATTCGACCCACAAGGCTTGCGAGATCGCCTTCTTGCCCGCAGAACTGAGCAAGAGGAATGTTGAAATTTCTGGCTGACGAGAACTTTGATAATACGATCGTCCGAGGATTATTTCGCCTTAACCCAACGCTTGATATTGTTCGTGTGCAAGATGTTGGGCTGTCAAGCAAAGATGATCCAACCGTTTTAGAGTGGGCAGCGCAAGAAGGGCGCGTCTTGCTGACTCACGATGTCGCTACGATTACTCGTTATGCCTACGATCGAGTCAGGGAGGGTCAGCTCATGCCAGGGGCGATCGAAATCAGCACAGATGCTCTAATTGGTCGGGTTATTGAGGATGTGCTTGTCTTGGTAGAGTGTAGTCAGGAAGGAGAGTTGGAAGGGCAAGTTCAGTATCTTCCGTGGTGAGGCGGTCTAACAACGCCCATGCACCCGACCGTTGAAAGGTTATCTGTTGGTATTCTAGGTTACTGGCGGCGGGTGATGGGCAACGTTATGCCGAAATTGAGAAGTCCGTCTAGATTGTTTGTTTCTAGACGAGATTTGGAACAGTGGAAGAATGCACACTAAAACCTGGGCTTGGAGCGCAAATTGGTGAAACTATCTTCATTACAGTCCCATTAAGATTCTCAGTCTGTCTTCAACCAATGCCAGCGTTTCTGAGGATACAGTTCCCCATCGCTTCTCAATTCGTTCTACGGAGATTGATCTTACGTCCTCGCACTTAATAAAACTTTGCATTTTCACTCCTCCCTCTGGAGGTTCCACTTTTATGTGAAAAGGAATTCCTTTGTCTTTAGAAGTTACTGGCAAAACAACAACTAAACCAGATGTGCCCTGATTAAAAAGGTTTACTGAAATCACTAAACAGGGACGCTTACCAGCCTGTTCATGCCCCCTTACTGGGTTAAGGTCTGCTAGCCATATTTCTCCTCTGGTAATTTCTGCCACTACTCTTCTACTCCATCAGCGAGAGTTTGCTCCCACGTCTGCCTTTCAGAAATTTCCTCTTGCCATAAAGTCTCATTCTTCCTTAAGGCGGCGAAGGCTTCATTCACTTGAACTAAAAAAACATATCTGCGATAATTTTCGACGGCTTTGTCTAACACTGTTTGGAAGGTATCTCCAGAGGAGTCAACGAGCGCTAGCAGAGTTTTGTGAGCAGTTTCACTAATGCTGATTTTTAATTCAGACATACTTTTCCCTTGTAGCTTGTGTAGGGCTATTGTAGCCAATTGTGTAAGGGCTAAGAACCCGGTTGAAGCGGATATAGCATTTACGGATGAGTCGTGAACACAATCCCATGACGATCCCCCCAACCCCCCTTAGAAAGCTACGGTGTACACACAAGTCTTTGGTTTTGCCATTAACCTGATCTCGCCCCCTAAATCCCCCAATTCTGGGGGACTTTGAATTCAGAAAAGCTCCGAACTCCCCCCAAAATTGGGGGGCTGGGGGGGCAAAACGAGG